>JBKOXV010000052.1:0-20612 GCA_046725105.1 bacterium
GCCATGAGGTGACGGACCCGCGCCTCGTCGCCGCTCACGTTGCAGGCGTCGGCGTACTGGGCGACGAGGCGCAGCGTCTTGCGCACGCCGCTGCCTCCGACCAGTACCGGCGGCCCGCCCGGCGTGACCGGCTTGGGCACGTTGTAGGCGTCCTTCACCGAGTACCACTTGCCCTCGAAGGTCGTGGTGTCGTTCACGAACATGCTCTTGACGATCTGCAGCGCCTCCTCGAGCTTCTCGAAGCGTTCCGTGAAGGTGCCGAACTCGAACCCCAGGGCGTCGTGCTCCAGCTCGTACCACCCGGCGCCGATGGCCCAGATGGCGCGACCCCGTGAGATCACGTCCAGCGCGGTGATCTCCTTGGCCAGGAGGCCAGGGTTGCGATAGGTGACGCTGCCGACCATCGCCCCGACCTTCACTCGCTTCGTGCGGGCGGCCAGCGCGGAGAGGAGCGTGTAACACTCGAACATCGGCTGATCCGGCCGGCCGAGCAGCGGCAGCTGGAAGAGGTGGTCCATCACGTAGACGGAGTCGAAGCCGGACTCCTCGGCCGTGACGGCGATGTCGGCGATGCGCTCGAAGAGTTGGTCGTTGAGGACGTCGGGATAGGTGAACGAGGGGATCTGCAGGCCGAGTCGGATCATGACCGGAGGCTAGGGGTGCGGCAGCGCCGTGGAAACCTCCGAGCTGGCTGCCCGCCCGGCCGGGGAGGCAGACTGGCTGCGAGCCCACGAAAGGGGTGCGCATGGACGCCGATCTCGTCATCCGCGGAGGCACGGTCGTCGACGGCACCGGCGCCGAGCCGGTCGTCGCCGACGTGGCCATCGCCGGCGATCGGGTGGTGGCCGTCGAGCCGGCGTGGGACGGCCGGGCTCGCCGCACCATCGATGCCTCGGACCGGCTGGTCACGCCGGGGTTCGTCGACATCCACACCCACCTCGACGCCCAGCTGGCGTGGGACCCGTTGCCGACGTCGAGCTGCTGGCACGGCGTCACGAGCGTCGTCATCGGCAACTGCGGCGTCACCTTCGCGCCGGTGCAACCGGGCGGCAAGGAGTTCCTCGCCGAGATGATGGAAAGCGTCGAGGACATTCCGCGCCAGGCGATCCTCGACGGCCTGCCCTGGGACTGGTCGACGTACGGCCAGTACCTCGGGTGGCTCGATCGCACACCCAAGGGCGTGAACGTCGGCGGCATGGTGGGCCACTGCGCCGTGCGCGTCGCCGCGATGGGCGAGCGCAGCCTCTCGGAGGAACCAGCCTCGGCAGCCGACATCTCCGCCATGTGCGACGTCGTCGAGGAGGCCATCGGGGCCGGCGCCCTCGGCTTCTCGACGTCCCGCACGCTCCTTCACCGCGTGCCTGACGGCCGGCCCGTACCGGGGACGTGGGCGACGCCCGACGAGCTGCTCGCCTTCGGTGACGTACTGGGTCGGCTGGGCAAGGGCATCTTCGAGAGCGCCCCCCGGTTCGCCGAACGCGACGCCCGTTCGGCCGACGACGTGCGCGCCGAGATGGCGTGGATGGGCGAGGTGAGCCGGCGCAGCGGGCGCCCGCTCACCTTCGCCCTCGTGCAGGCCGATCGCCGTCCCGACCTGTACCGGTTCATCATGGATCTGGCCAACGAGGAGAACGCCGCCGGTGCCCACGTCCGTCCCCAGACGACGGCGCGGGGCGTGGGCATCCTGTTCTCGCTGCCCAGCCGGTCTCCGTTCGACGGCTGCGAGTCGTGGCGGGCGTTGCACGGCCTCACCCTCGAGGAGCAGTTGGCCGTCCTGAGCGACCCCGATCGCCGGGCCGTGTTGATCGCCGATGCGGAGGCCAAGCCGGGTCGACTCGACTTCGACGCCCTGTTCGTGCTGCCCGACGGGCCGGCGCGCTACGACTGCCGGCCCGAGGACTCGTTGGCCGCCCACGCTCGCCGCCGGGGTGTGTCGGCGGCCGAGGCGTTCATCGACCTGGTGCTCGAACACGACGGCCGGCTGGTGTGCAACTTCCCGTTCCTGAACCAGAGCTTCGGTGCCATCCAGGAGATGCTCGACGACCCGGTCGTCGTGATGGGTCTCGCCGACGCCGGCGCCCACGTCGGGCAGATCATGGACTCGAGCCAGCCCACGTTCGTGCTCACGTACTGGGTGCGGGAGCGCGCGCGGTGGCCGGTCCAGGAGGTGGTCCGCCGGCTCACCTCGGACACGGCGGCCCTGTTCGGCGTCAAGGACCGCGGGGTGTTGCGTGCCGGTGCCTACGCCGACGCCAACGTGATCGACTTCGACGGCCTCACGTTGCATCAGCCGGAGTTCGTGCACGACTTCCCGGGCGGGGCCGGCCGCTACATCCAGCGCGCCGACGGCTACGACTGCACGATCGTGAACGGCCAGATTTTCATGGAGGGCGGAGAGCACACCGGCGCCCTGGCCGGCACGCTGCTGCGCTCGTGAGGGAGCGCCCTTCGCACCAAGAGGGGGTCAGGACGCGGCGCGCAGGTCCATGATCTCGCCGATGGCGATGAAGTGATCTTCGTCACCATCGACCAGCCACAGGCTGCGGCGGGTCACGTTGACGAGCCGGCCGCGCTCGTATCCGCCGTCACGGCGTGCGATGTCGATGTCTTGGCCGATCAGTCGCTTGATCGTGTCCGGTCCTGGCATCGTTCACCTCGCCGCTGGCTCGTACCCATGTAGATATCTGTGTATCCGACTGAAATACGTAGCGGGTGGATGCCTGGTTCCCAACCTGATCCGAGTTGCCTACTCGGCTCCCTCGGGGTGGGCCATCTGGCGGATGGTGACGTCGAGCGCTTCGGCGGCGCGGGGGTTGGCCATGATCTGGTCGAGGACGGCGGCTGACGCGCCAGCCATCAGGTCGCCCTGATTGGCGGCGAGGTACTCGGCCGAGTCACGGAGACCGCGCACATAGCCGTTCACCTCGGGAACCACATAGCGGGCGAAGAGGTCCCACGATCGCTTCGTGGCGTCGAGGTTGGCCCAGTCGTGGGCGAAGCCCAGCACGACGCCGAACCCGCCGACCGACTCGTACAGGTCGCGGATGGCGGCCACGGCGTCGTCGGGCGTGCCGATGATGGCGATGCCCGCTCCGGTGGCGCCTCGCCCCGAGACCTGCTCCACGAGGTCGAAGGGATCGTCCACCGGCGAGGCGTCGGGCCGGCCGAGGACCCGCACGTTGTACTCGTTGTGCCACAGGTGCAACCCGTGAGCGGCCTCGGCGACGGCTTGTTCCCGGGACTCGGCCAGGTGCCAGGACATGAGCACCCGCCAGTCGGCCCGGTCGATCGTCTGACCGTGGGTGGCGGCCGACTCCTCGGCGAACGACCACTGCGTCGGCAGGGCCCGCAGGCCCTCGAGAGAGTTCGATCCGATCGACAGCACGCCGATGCCGTACTTGCCGGCGAGTTGCATGCCCGACGGGCTGAACATCGATGCCACTGCCATCGGCACGCGCTCCTGGAGCGGCAGGATCTGCAGGGCCGCATCGTGGAGCTCGAACCAGTCGCACTCGTACGTGAACCGCTCCTCGCCGGCGAGGAGACGGATGATGACGCCGAGGGCTTCGTCCTGGCGGGCGCGGAGCAGCCGTGGGTCGATGCCGTGGACACGGGCGTCGGAGGGTAGGGCGCCCGGACCGGAGCCGAACATGGCGCGGCCGCCCGTCATGTGGTCGAGCTGCACGATTCGCTGCGCCACGTTGAAGGGATGGTGGTAGGGCAGAGAGACCACTCCGGTGCCGAGCATGATGCGCCCGGTGCGTTGGCCCGCCGCGGCCAGGAACATCTCGGGACTGGCGATCGTCTCCCAGCCCGACGAGTGGTGCTCGCCGCACCAGAACTCGTCGAAGCCGAGCCGATCGAGCTGCTCGACGAACTCGAGATCGCGGCGGTACATCAGCATCGGATGCTCGCCGACGGGGTGATGAGGAGCGAGGAAGGCACCGAATCGCAACCGCATCGGCCGGAACGTAATCGACGACCGCTACGGTGCCCACAATGGGCGGGCTGACCGAGTCCGAGCGGTACGCCTTCGACGTGCAGGGCTACCTCGTCCGGCGTGGCGCGCTGGCCCCGTCCGAGGTGGCCTCGCTCAACCGCGCCGTCGACTCCCTGCGCCTGCCCCCCGCCCGTGACACCATCGAGAGCCAGCGCTTCAGCGGCCACCTGGCCTCGTCACCGGCGTTCGTGGCCCTGCTCGACCATCCCGCCGTCTTCGACGTGCTGGTCGAGGT
The DNA here is from genome assembly GCA_046725105.1 of bacterium. GTDB lineage: Bacteria > Actinomycetota > Acidimicrobiia > Acidimicrobiales > Ilumatobacteraceae > DASXAI01. Next base: position 4,236 of record JBKOXV010000052.1, read on the forward strand.
CTGTGGGGCCACGCTGCGGCTCGATCACGCCTATGGCATCGTGATGGCGCCGGGCACGAGTGGGCTCGGCCTCCACGGCGGCGCCACGCCGTTCGACCCGGCCCAGTTCTACGTCGTGAACGACGGCTGCATCAGCTGCGGGTTGGTGGCCGTCCAGTGGGCATTGGTCGACCACCGCCCGGGCGAGGGCGGCTTCTGCTGCATCCCGGGCAGCCACAAGGCATCGTTCCGGCTGCCGATGGCGGTGCCGCCCCATCTGGCCGTGGAGGTGCCGTTGGCCGCCGGCGACGTGGTGATCTTCACCGAAGCTCTCGTGCACGGCACGCTCCCGTGGCTCGCCGCGTACGAGCGCCGTACGTTGCTCTACAAGTACTCACCGGGAAGCTCGTCGTGGGGCAAGGACGAGACGTTGCCACGGGAGCTGACACCGATGCTCACTGATCGGCAGCGACTGCTGTTCGAGCCGCCGTACGTCGCCTATCGCCGCCCGGTCATTTGACCGTGAGGGCGTAGCCGGTGGCCACGTAGTCGTTGACGGCGACCACGATCTCGTAGGTGCCGGCGGCGGTGGCCGTGTAGATGCTGCGGGCGTCGGTGCCGTACAGGCCCAGCCCGGAGTCGTCGGTGTAGGCGCCTTCGACCAGCCGTTGGCCCGGCGCCACCACCCCGACCCCGACACGAGCCCGCACGACCCGCCAGGCTATCCGGGCGGTAGCCGCGCCGACCCGCGGAGGAACTGCTGCACGAGGCGGCCGATCGCCTCGACGGCGTAGCCGCCCTCCTGCACGATCACGAGCGGAAGGTCGAGGGCGGCGATCGCCAGGCCGGCGGGATAGAAGGCCTCGGCGGTGACGGCCAGGTCCGAGAGCGGGTCGTCGGCGAAGGAGTCGACACCGAGCGACACGACGACGACGTCCGGATCGAAGCGCTGCACGGCATCCAGCCCTTGGGCCAGTTCGGCCAGGAAGGTGGCGTCGTCGCACCGCTCGGGCAGCGGCAGGTTCACGGTCGCGCCGAGGCCGAAGCCGGCGCCGCACTCGTCGGCGTAGCCGGCGAAGTAGGGATAGGCCCGGTCGGGATCCCCGTGGAGCGAGACGTAGAGCACGTCGGGTCGGTCGTAGAAGATCTGCTGGGTGCCGTTGCCGTGGTGGTAGTCAACGTCGAGGATGGCGACCCTGACGGCGCCGGCCCGGCGGGCGTGTTCGGCGGCGATGGCGGCGTTGTTGAGGAAGCAGTAGCCCCCGAACGCCGCGCGCGGGGCGTGGTGGCCGGGCGGGCGGCACAGGGCGTAGGCGGCGGTCTCGCCTCCGAGCACGAGGTCGGTGGCGGTGAGGGCGACGTCGGCGGCAGTGCGGGCGGCGGTATAGGTGCCGGGTACCAACACGGTGGCGGTGTCGAAGGCGTAGTAGCTGAGGCGGGCGATGGCGCCCTTCGGCGGGCGGCACGGGCCCATGCCGGCCCGGAGGGCGGCGTTGAAGAACGAGTCCGGGATGGCCTGGCGCCGATCAGGCAGGGCCGCGGCCCAGTCGTCCCAGGCCCCGGCCAGGAAGGCGAGGTACTCGCCGTCGTGCACGGCCGCCAGGGGCGCCATGCCGTGCCGGGTCGGCAAGGTGAGATGGAAGACGTCGTCAGCTTCGAGCGTCTTGCGGATCGCCTCGGCGCGCGCTGGCGACTCGATGGGCACAATCGGTTCGCCCGTCTGGATCTCGGTACGCGGGTCATGTCGTCGATGATCCGGCGAGTACACGACGCGCATCGGCCGCCAACCGTATCGGTCGCACCGGACCGGCGCCCGCTGGCTGCTTTGGCCCTGGTCGCTAGGATCCTGCCATGCGCCGCCGTGCCCACCGGGTCGCCGTGCTCGTGTTCCCACCGGTGTCGGTGTTCGAGACGGCCGTGGCGTGCGAAGTCTTCGGCCTCGACCGTGGAGACGCCGGCGTGCCGCCGTACGAGCTGCGGCTGTGCTCGCTCGATACGCCGCCGTTCGCCACGAACGGTGGCGGCGGGCTCACGTTCGACACGCCGTACCGGCTCGACACGCTGCGGTGGGCCGACACCATCGTGCTGCCCGGCTGGCCCCACCCCGGCCGGGCCGTCGTACCTGAGCCGGTGGTGGCCGAGCTCCGGCGCGCCCACCGGCGCGGCGCCAGGCTGGCGTCGCTGTGCTCGGGGGCCTTCATCCTGGCGGCGGCGGGACTGCTCGACGGCCGGCGGGCCACCACGCACTGGATGTACGCCCGCCAGCTGGCCGCCATGTACCCGGCCGTCGACGTCGACCCCGGCGTGTTGTACGTGGGCGCCGACGGGGTGTGGACGTCAGCCGGGACGGCCGCCGCCATCGACCTGTGCCTCCACTTCGTGCGCATCGACCATGGGGCCGAGGTGACCAACATCGTGGCGCGGCGCATGGTGGTGCCGGCGCACCGGGACGGCGGCCAGGCCCAGTACGTGGAGGCGCCGGTACCCGAGGCGGCCGGGCTCGACGACGCCCTCGGTCACACCTTGGACTGGGCCGTCAACCATCTCGACGAGGAGCTCACCGTCGAACGGCTGGCCCGCCGGGCCACGATGTCACCGCGCACGTTCGCCCGTCGCTTCAAGGCGGCCACCGGCACCACCCCGCTGCAGTGGGTGCTCACCCAGCGGATCGTGCTGGCCCAACGGCTGCTCGAGGGCACCGACCTCCCGGTGGAGGTGGTCGCCCGCCGGGCCGGCTTCGGGTCGGCCGCCACCCTCCGCCTGCGCTTCGCCCGCACCGTCGGCGCCGCCCCCGTCGCCTACCGCCATCACTTCCGCCGGGCCAGCTGACCCTTCCGCCGCGACAATCCCCGCCCGCCGCGACTGCCCCTACCCCTCCGCCGCGACAATCTTCGCCCGTGGCGCCCGTTGTCGCGTTTTCCGCGATATTTGGCGACACGAGCGCATGGGGGCGGCGTGGACGGGCCGGCCTGGCAGACTGGTGACGCCCCGGGGACGTAGCTCAGTTGGCTAGAGCGTCTGCTTTGCACGCAGAAGGTCGTGGGTTCGAGTCCCATCGTCTCCACCCGTGCTGACCTGGCGAGGGTCAAGCGGCGATCTGGGTCACCTGCTCGTGTTGTCCAGCTGCCTCGCGACATGGAACTCCACGCGGTAGAGGAGGGTGTCATCACGGATCGGCCCGGCGTGCGCAGCGCGTCGACGAAGCGTCTCGACGTCGGGCTCTCCCGTCCGAGCAAGATCCTCGTCGGTTATCGACGAGAATGGAAGCAGTTCGAGGTCATCGATCTCGACCATCACGGAACCGCTCCGGTAGAGGCCTCCGACCTTGACCTTTGGTCTCGACCACAGGCGGTAGGAGACGGTGATGGTTCCGTCCGCTACTCGATCGCGAAGATCAGCGCTGAACTGCACGCCGCCATTGTGTCCTCGGACGCATCGCTGAGCCGCGGCGGTAGCTGGTGGTCGGGGATGCGGTCGTTTCGGTCACGGAGGCCCCTCTCGGTTCAGCGCCTTCGTGGCCGCGAGTGGGCGGGCGTCACCGTTCGGTCCGGGCGTGACATGGAGGAGCTGGCCCGGTCTCCGCATCGTGATCTTGTGCCACACTCCCTTCGGGACGACGATTGCGTCGCCCGCGCCGAGGTCGACCAGGCGGTCGCCGTCGGGAAGTTCGAGGGCGACCGTGACCGCGCCGGAGATCAGGTAGAGGAGTTCGTCGCCGTCGGGGTGCATCTCGCCGTCGTGGGGTGCGTCGCCAGTGATCCGGGGTGCGCCGATCGTGAGTCCGTCGATGCGTTGTGGTGCCTGGCCGGGTTGCTGTTCCACGACTCGGGCGAGCCGGTCCGAGCCGTCGAGTCCGACCACCTCCTCCGCCAGGTCGATCAGTCGACCTGGTTGGATCTCGTGCGTGGCTGCCATGTCGTCTCCTTGTGCGGCTGTCGCGGTTGTCGCTCGTGACGTTGTTCCCCGATCAGCTTCCTCGGTTCGCGAACCGGGCCCCCCGCATGGAACACCGAGACGGCACGCTCGCCTGGCTCGAGGGGCCGTGAGGGGCAACGGCGAGGCGAGAACTCGTCGCCTCGCGACGTGCGCGTTCACCGGTCTTTGCGCCGCGGGATGATTTGCGTTGAGATGAGCAAAGCCGATCACCGGAGTCGAGCAAAGGGAGTGAGCCATGGTTGCTGCACGCGACGCACGAGAGTGGGCTGCCGGCGGCGGCCTGCGCGGCATCGGCGACTCGCTGTACACGCCGTTCAGCGGGCCTGACGGCGACGCGATCGACTGGGACGCGTACCGGACGCTCGTGCGCTACTGCGTCCGCGACCTCCGCCACGAGATGCTGTGGCTCACCAGCGGCGTGGGCGAGTGGTGGTCACTCACGATGGACGAGCGGAAGAAGCTGCTCGACGTAGCCGTCGAGGAGGCGCGGGCGGTGGCGCCGGCGACGGTCATCCAAGCATGCACGAGCTCCCCGTCGGCGAAGGACGCCCTCGAGCTCACGCTCCACGCGCAGGAGCACGGCGCCGACATCTGCTACCTGCAGACGCCGCCGATGGAGGTGCACGCCGGCGAGGGTGTCTTGCGGTTCTTCCGGTACGTCGCCGATCGCACCGACATCGCCCTCGGGATGTTCAACTCGCCGTCGTCGGGCTACGTGCTCACGGCCCAGGAGATGGCGGCGATCCACCACCAGATCCCGGCGGTCGTCGCCGTGAAGGAAGGCGTCATGGACAGCACGGCGAACACCGCCGCCTTGCACGCCATGGCGCCGGAGCTGGTGATCTGGGAATGCGATCTGATCGTGTACCGCGCCGGGTGGCTGCAGCAGGGCATCGTCGGCCCGGCGCAGCTCGGGACCTCCGCCTACCTGTTCGAGACACCCGACGACCTGATGTACCGGAAGTACTGGGAGCTCATCTGGGACGGCCGGATCGCCGAGGCCATCGCCTTCGCCGACGAGTCCGGACTCGACCGGCGCAGCGCCGAGATGGGGTCGTGGGTCGTCCGTTACCCCGGCCGTCCCGAGTACTTCACACACTGGGGTGAAGCCTTCAAGTACGCCGCCTCAGTCATCGGTCTCCCGATCGGCGACTACCCCTACTCTCGACCCCCGCAGGGCGTCCTGCCCGAAGAGGCCAGAACGCAGATCCGCACCGCCCTCGAGCGGGCCGGCATCGCGGGAAAGGCACTCGTCACGGCCTGACGGCGTGCTGAAGGTGGCCTACGAGCTCGCGCCGCCGTGGTACTCGGCGTCGGTGACGTGCTCACCCCACTGGGCGTCGCCCTCTGTGATGGAGAGGTGGGTCATGAAGTGCTCGGGGGTGGCACCGTGCCAGTGCCACTCCTCGGCGGGGGCGCGGACGATGTCGCCCGGGCGAATGGTGACGATGGGCTCGCCACGGGGCTGGACGAGTCCTTCGCCCTCGGTGACATAGAGGGTCTGGCCGCGGCTGTGGGCGTGCCAGGCGGTGCGGGCGCCGGGCGTGAAGTGCACGGCGTTGACGGCCAGGCGCGACGGTGGCTCTCCCTGGGCGATCGGGTCGAGCCAGACGTCGCCGGTGAACCACTGGGCAGGGCCTTTGGCGGACGGCTTGTTGGGCTGGACTTCCATGGCGTCTCCCTTCGCGGTGGCGGCCTCGTGTCAGTGTCGCTCCTCGGCGGTGAACCCGCCGCACCATTTGCCGACTCAGACACGGTCAGTCGGCCCATCGAGCGGAATCCGCTCAGTTGGCCGACTGGGTCAGAGCGACTCGAACACCTTCGAGGCGGCCGGCACCACGACGACGATGAAGAACACGGGTAGGAAGCAGACGACGATAGGGAAGATCATCTTCACGGTGAGCTTCGCCGCCTTCTCCTCCACCATCTGCTTGCGCTTCACCCGCATGTCGGCCGACTGAGTGCGCAGGGTGTCGGCCAGCGGTACGCCGTGCTTCTGTGCCTGCAGCAGAGCCGTCACCAGCTGGCGGATCTCGGGGATCTGCGACCGGTCGGCGAGCGTCCGGAGCGCTTGCTCGCGCGGCACGCCGGCTCGCATGTCCAGCACGGTGCGCTGGAGCTCGTCGGCGAGCGGGCCCTCGTTCGTCGAAGCGACCCGCACGAGGGCGGCGTCGAAGCCCAGGCCGGCCTCGACACAGATGGTCAACTGGTCGATGGTGTCGGCTGCGGCCAGCCTCATCTCGGACTGGCGCCGATCCCGCAGGGCGGTGACCCAGTCGGCGGGCAGGACGAAACCCAGGACGCCGAACACCACCGCCAACAGCGGCTGGCCCACGAGGAGGCCGAGCACCACGAAGAAGAGCGTCGTCAGCAGCTTGATGCCCAGCAGCCGGGGCAGGTCGAGGTTGTACGGATGCCCGGCCTGGACCAGGCGGGTCTCCAATCCGTCGACGAGTGGTGAGGGCACGATCCGGCGCACGGCCTGGCCGATGGTCCGCATCGTGCCGCCGGAGCGGTTCGCCGGCTCCTGGGGTTGCGGCAACCCGGCGAAGAGGTTGGCGTGAGCCTTCGACGGCATGGCAGTGACGCCCCACCAGAAGGCGCCGACGCCGCCGATGACGGCGATGGATCCGAGAACGAGTGTGATCACGGTCTGCTCCCTCTCACAACTTGATGCGAACGAGGCGGTTGATCCAGAACCAGCCGAGCACCATGAGCACGGCGGCAACGGCCGACAACACCAACCCACCGCCGTGGGTCAAGACCTCGAAGCTCTCGGGGTTCACTCGCCACTGCCAGAAGGCCAGCAGCAGCGGCATGGCGGTGAGCACCCGCGCCGAGAGCCGGCCCTCGGCGGTGAGCGTGCGGATCTGGCGCTGCATGCGCTGGCGCTCGCGGATGGTGTTGGCCACTGTCGTGAGGATCTCGGACAGGTTGCCGCCGGTGTCGCGGTGGATGTCGATGGCGGAGGCCACCCAGTCGAGGTCGACGCTGTTCATCCTGACGGCCAGCGCCCGCAGCGACTCGGTGAGATCACGGCCCATGCGGGTCTCGACCAGGACGTGGTTGAACTCGCTCCGAGCCGGCTCCTCGGCTTCCTCGGCGACGGCGTCGAGCGCCTGCGTCATGCCGTGGCCGGCGCGGAGCGAACTGGTCAGCATTTGCAGGACGTCGGGAAGCTCGTCGGCGAAGGCCGCCTGTCGCTTGCTCGCCTTGCGGCCCACGATGGCCCGCGCCACGAGCGGCACCACCGCCACCAGCACCAACGCCACCAGCGGTCCCACTAGGACCAAGGCCACGAAGCCGGCGACCACCGTGACGGCCAGCACGAGGGCCACGAATTCGCCTGGCGCCATGGAGATGTCCGCCGTCGCCAGGCGGGTCGTCAGCGTGCCATGGTGGCCATGGCGCTCGAGGAACCCGTCCAGGCTGCTGATGGCCTGTTTCGACACGGACTGCTGGGGCAGGCCCAAGCGCTTGCGGCTGACCCGGACTCCCGGGAAGGCCATGATCGTCAGGGCGAAGAGGGCGACGAACACGGCGGCCGCCCCGAGGTACAACGGCAGCGACGACGAATCCGTGGTGACCGTCGGAGCCGCCGCTCGTTCGTAGACGGTGGTGGTCGGGACGGCCGCCGCCGTGGTGGCGACGGTCGTGGGCGGGGCGGTCGTCGGTGCGGCCGTGGTCGGCGGCACCGTGGTGGGTACCACGACCTGGGTGATGAGTCCACCCACTCGCACGAAAGCCGCCAGCAAGCCGCTGGGATCGTCGGCCGACGTGACCGGGCCGAGCGCCTTGAGGGCTGCGAGGTCCGTGGTGGACGTCGTGAGGCTGATGGCCTCGACGTGGATGCCCGACACCGCCGCCACGGCCTCGTCCAGGCCGGCGTGGCTGCCCCGATCGCCGCCGTCGGAGAGCAAGACGATGGCCTTGTGCTCCGCCGCCGGCGTGAACGACTGGGTGGCGGTGATGACGGCGTCGTGCAGGACCGTGTCGCCGCGGGCCGTGAGGGCGTCGATCTGTTGATCGACCACGGCGTGATCGGCCGTCGGTTGCGTCAACACCGTGACCTCGGACCCGAACGACTCGACGCCGACACGAAGCCCGGGCACCTGGGCGACGAAGGCGTGCGCCGCCTCCTTGGCCAGCTCGATGGGCGTGCCGTTCATCGAGCCCGAGGTGTCGATGACGAGCATGATCTCGAAGTTGTCGGGCGTGACGGGTGTGGTCACGGCGCTGGCCGCGGCGCCCGGCAGGACGACGGCGACGACCGCACCGAGAAGGAGCAGGAGGCGCTTCACTGCTGGTCCCAGAACCACTCGACCGGCAAGTCGACGCCGCGGTCGCTCAGGCGCTTGATGAACCCGGGCCGCACCCCGGTGGGCGCCAGCCGTCCCTCGTGGAAGTCGTACTTGAAGATGTCCTGGAGCGTGATGATCTCGCCCTCCATACCGACCACTTCGGTGACGTTGGCGATGCGGCGGGACCCATCTCGGAACCGCTCGATGTGGATGATGAGGTCGAGGGCCGACGCGACCTGCTCCCGGAGGGCCCGGGATGGCAGGTCGAACCCGGCCATCAGCACCATGGTCTCGATCCGGGCGAGGGCGTCGCGAGGGCTGTTGGCGTGGATCGTCGACAGGGAGCCGTCGTGGCCGGTGTTCATGGCCTGGAGCATGTCGAGGGCCTCCGCCCCTCGGACCTCCCCGACGATGATGCGGTCGGGGCGCATGCGAAGGCTGTTCCGCACCAGCTCTCGGATCGTGACCTCGCCGGCACCCTCGATGTTCGGAGGCCGCGCCTCGAGCCGGATGACGTGTTCCTGGTGCAGCTGGAGCTCGACGGCATCCTCGATCGTGACGATCCGCTCGTCGCTCGGCACGAAGGAGGAGAGAACGTTGAGCAGCGTCGTCTTGCCCGTGCCAGTGCCCCCGGAGACGAGCACGTTCAGTCCGCCCTCCACGGCGCCGGAGAGAATGGCGGCCACGAACTCCGTCAGAGTCCGCATGGCGATGAGATCCTGAACCTGATACGGGTCCTTGGCGAACTTCCGGATCGTCAGGATCGAGCCGTCCAGCGACAGCGGTGGCACGATGGCGTTCACGCGGGAGCCGTCGACGAGACGGGCGTCCACCATGGGTGACGACTCGTCGATGCGTCGACCGACCTGGCTCACGATGCGATCGATGACCCGGCGCAGGTGATCCTCGGAGATGAAGCGGGCTCGCGTTCGATGGATGACACCGCCTCGTTCCACATAGATGTACTCGGTGCCGTTGACCATGATCTCGGTGACGGTGGCGTCATCGAGCAGCTGCTCGATGGGACCGAGCCCCATGACGTCGCGGGCGATGTCGCGCACGAGGGTCTGGCGCTCCGACGGCAGCAGCGGCGTCTCGTCAGCCTCCATGATGGCGGTGATCTCGCCGACCACCAGGGCGTACATCTGCTCGTCGTCACCACGCTCGAAGAGGCGCTGCCCGAGCCGCTCGAACAGGGCGTCGGCCACCTTGACCTTGAAATCAGCCAGCCCGTCGTAGACGAGGACGGGCGGCGGTAGACGCCGGGGACCGTCGCTCTGCTCGGCGGCGGCGAGGCGTTCGCTCAGGCTCATCGCCGCCACCGCCTCTTGTCGGCCTCGACGGGGGCGCTGAACTGGTCGGTCAAGATCCGGAGCTGTTTAGCCGCTGACGACTTCGGGGCGTACGTCACCACGGGGGTGCCGACGTTCATCGACAGCGGCATGTCCCGGTTCGACGGGATGCCGACGGCCACCGGCATGCCCACCACGGCCTCGGCGTCCCGGGGAGTGATGCCGACCCGCGAGTCGGCCCGGTTGAGCACGAACCGCCGCGCCGCCTTGACGCCGATCTTGTCCATGGCCTCGACGAGCTTGCGAAGGGACCGGATGCTCGTTACGTCGAGGCTCGACACCAGTACCAGATCAGTGGCGCACTCGATGGCAGCCAGCGTGCGGTCGTCGAGCCCCGCTGACGTGTCGACGATGACGTAGGCAAAGTCCTGGGCCAGCAGCGGCAGGACCGCAGTCACATGGTCGGCGGTCACGACGTCGGCCTCCACCGGTGCCGACGCGCTGCACAGCACATAGAGGCCCGAGTCGCCGTACGGCGTCAGGAAGACCTTCACCGACGTGGCGTCGATCTGGTTGGTTCGAGCCAGGTGGGAGAGGTTGTGCTCGGGCTGGAGGCTCATCGTGGTGCACAGGTCGCCGAACTGGACGTCGAGGTCCACCGCCACTACCTGGCCCGGATGCCGCTCGGCCAGGGCGGTCGCCACGTTGCTGGTGACGGCGGTCTTGCCGGACCCGCCCTTCGGCGAGACCACGACGATGACGCGGCCCTTGGGTCCGTCCGGTGAAGGAGGCGGCAGGCCGTTGGTCTTCACCAGGACGCCGAGACCGGCCAGCTTGGCCGAGAGGTCGGCCGCCTGCTCGGCGGACATGTCAGAACCGAGGAGGACCGTGGGCTTCATCACTTCACCACCGCGAAGACGTTGCCCAGCGTGACCAGGCGGGTGCCGTCGTCGGAGACCGTGGCCGCCTCGCTCGAGAGCCACACGTGCCCGAACTCGGTGGCGAAGACGAACCGCTCGGACTGCTCGGGCGTCAGGGCCAGCGTGACGACGTAGTGCGTGCTCGTCGTGAGCTTCGTCTGGTCCTTGCCGTCGACCGTCTCGGTCTGTTTGTCGGCGATCTGCACGTTCGTGACCAGGACGTGCTGGAACTCCAGCCGGGTCATGTTCGGCGTCCGCTTCGCCTCTGTCGTGCTCGTCGACGACGTGGTCGTGTCCGGGTTCGCCGGCGGCTCGAGGCTCGGCTCACCGGCGGCGTCGAGCTTGAACGGGTCGAACGAGAGGTAGACACCCACGGTGTCGCCCGTCTTCAAGACTCCGCCCACGGCCCGCTCGGGCTCCAGCGTGGCGGAGACCTCCACCTTGCCGGCCGGCACGGCCGACTCGGTCTTGGCGACCAGACGGGCGGCGATCAACTGATCGCCCGGTTGGATGTCCGACCCGGCCACCTGGGTACCCACCGCATTGAGATCGGTGATCGCACCGGGTTGCTTCAAACGCGCCGGAACCTGCTCGACGGAGACGGACGCCTTGATCGTGGCGGCGTCGGCCCCCTTGGGGATCATCTTGTCCACCATGTAGACGGGGACCAGCGCCTCTTTGGCGACGGCCGAATCCTTCGCCGACTGGACATAGGTCACCAGCGCGGTGACTCCAGCGACGGCCAGAAGGGCGGCCACGACGATGCCGATGACTCGGCGACGGTTCTTCATGATGTGGAGTTCGCTTTCTCGCTAGTGGTCGTGTCAGGCGATGAGATTGACGAAATAGGCGCCGAAGTCCGTGCTTCCGCCGGGCGTGCCTTGCTGGGTGGTGAAGCGGACGAAATCACCCTGGATGCAGTAGTTGCCGCGGGTCCTGTCGTCGGGACATTTCTTGGGAAGGCCGCTGTAGTCGTTGCCGTTGAACGAGTAGCCCGTGATCTTGAAGGCGGCGTAGCCAGCGATCGTGTACGTCGCGTTGTCGCCCGTACCGGTGTAGCCGCTGAAGATGGGGACCAGGACCTCTTGCCCGAGGAGCTGGATCACGCAGCCTTCGCCGCCGTGACTGCTCGCCCCCGTGCTGCCCGCGACTTGCCCGCCGGCGGTGGTGGCGACGGCGCATCCGCTCTGTTCCAGCCATCCGAACCCTCCGGGCGGAGAGCCGGTGCAGCCGCTGTGCGGGCTGGGGTCGCCGAGATAGAGGATGACGTCGGTCGTGCCGTTGAGCAGGGCGAGACTGAACTCGCACTGCGAGATGATCAGGGGAACGGTGGAGGCGCCGCCGATCGTTCCCCACTGAGCGGTGGCGCTCCGGTTGACGGCTCCGCTGTCCATCCCGATGGCGGGAGCGAACGTGAAGTCGATGACCTTCGACACAGTCACCGTGGCCGTGTGCGCCCCCGAATTGATCACGGCGCCGGACGTCGTCTCGCCCGTGCGCAGGTACGACGTCACGCTGGGCGGACACGAAGCGCCGCGGCCGCAGTCGGTGGCGGCGGCCAGGGCGGCGGCATCGGCGCTGTTCTGCACCGACCGCTTGCCCACGATGACGGCGCCGCCGTCGAGCGCAACGGCCGTCGCGCCGAGCAGCACCACCATGATGAGGATCACGAAGATGGTGGCGACGCCAGAGTCGCCTCGTCTCATCCGCCGCATCGCATCGTCACCTGCTTCGTGATCGTCTGCGTCCCGTTGCCGGGATAGAACGGAATGTTGATGGTGTAGGTGTCGGTGGCCTCCACGGTGACGTTCTCCGCCGGGTTCGGCGGCGTCGGGCAGGAGGCTCCGACGATGCTGGTCCCTGCGGGCAGGGCCAGTCGAAGAGATGCAGCGCGGGCTCCGTCACGGGCCTTGCCCGTCACTTGGACCTTGGCGCTGAGGAAGCCACCGAGCGACACGATGGCGAAGACCAGCATGATGAGGACTGGGGCGACGAGGACGAACTCGAGCGCCACGATCCCTTTGTCGCTTCGAGTGCGGTGCGGCCGGCTCATGGAGTGCCCCCAGGAGAGGGGGAGGCAGCCCTCCCCCTCAATGGGGATCAGATACCGGCGACGATGTCGGCCAGCTTCGCCGCGAGATCCGCGCCGAAGGCCGTCCAAAGAGCACCGAGGGCGACGACGATGGCCGCGGCCACGACGACGTACTCGATGGCGACAACGCCTTCCTCATCGGCCTGAACTTCGGCCGCGCTGAACTTCTCCATAAGCTTGTGCATCTGCACTCCTTTTGACTCACCTGCCCGCCGTTCGGGAGAGGAGTAAGCGGAGGAAAGCAGATCGGCCGCTGTCACTACAGGGCCATACGGATCAAATGAACTCGTGAAAGGCCGAATGGCCTATGGACCGTTGGTCGACGCCGGTCCGAATGGCTCATGGAGGCCGACACGCAGGGCCTTTACAGTGACGAGCCATGTCCCGGCGGACCTTCGTGCAGACGCACGCTCTCAACGCTCTGACCGCGCTCCTCTTCGGGCTCGCCTTCTGGCGAGTCGGGTTGAGTCCCGAGCTGCCGGCGGTGCTGGCCTTCATCTTCGGTGGTGTGCTGCTGGCCGCCATCGACTGGAAGATCCACCGGCTGCCGACGAGGCTCGTGTATCTCACCCTGGCAGGGGTGACGGCGGGGCTCGCATTTGCGTCACTGGTCGAATGGGAGTGGACGTCGCTGGCGACCGCGCTCGCCGGCGCCGCCGTGTTCTCCGGCGCCTTCTTCACCATCTGGTTCGTCACGCAGCGACTCTTGGGCGTCGTCGTGCTCGGTTTCGGTGACGTGCGCCTGGCCGCCGTGCTCGGCGCCCTGTTGGGCTGGTACGGCCTCGAGTACGTGCTCTACGGCGCTCTCGCCGGCCACCTGCTGGCTGTCGTGGTGGGCGTCGCCGTCGGGTTGTCGAGGCGCACGTTCCGTATGACGTACGCCTTCGGACCCTCGTTGATCGCCGGAACGCTGGCGGTCGTGCTCGTCCACGTGTGAGCACGGCGTCTCGCCTGTGGCGCCCGTTGGGGCGGAATCCGCACCGTTGGGCGACACAAGCGAGCTGGCGCTAGAGGGATTCGTAGATCACGCTGGAGACAGCCGCTTCGTCCTCGAAGACGGCGCTGACGTCCGTCTCGATCTCGTGGACCGGCCCGGACGAGTTCGAACTGCACGCCGCCAGCAGCGCGAGTGTCACAATCGCCCGTCCCGCCCACGCCCGCTGGAATCCATCTGTTTCTAGGATGACACGCTTCGGTGACCGATGGCCGCATCGGCAGCGGGGAAGAGAGAGGACCACGCATGGTGCCCACAGGGATCATCTTCGCCACCCTCGACTGCGACGCCGACAGCATCGAGGCCTGGAACCGGTGGTACGACCTCGAGCACACGCCGCCGAACGTCCGCCTGCCCGGCGTCATGCTCAGCCGGCGCTACGTCGCACCGCCCGAGCTCCACGATGTCCGAGTGGTCGATCCGTCGTCGGGCATGGCCAACCAGCACGGCACCTTCGTCACCATCTACACGCTGTGCGCGCCGCCGGCCGAGACGGTCGCCGGGATGGCGACCATGCGGGACCAGCTCTACGCCGACGGCCGCATGAACTTCCCGCCGGAGAAGAAGGTCGTGCGGCCGATGGGTGGCGCGCTCACGTACTTGTCCGGTGTGGGGTCGAAGCAGCTCCTGCTGACCAGCGACGAGGTGCCCTTCGTCGGGCACACCGCCATCCTCGTCGTGCATCGGCGCTCGGCTGATTCCGTGTCCGACTGGTACCGCACGACGTGGTCCGAGCTGGTGGTCGCCCAGGACGGCGTGCACGGCGTCGCCACTTTCGCCGTGGGCCACGCCCCCGGCGAGCAGTTCGACATCGTCTACTTCGAAGGTGATCCGGTGGCACAGACGACGGCCATCCGCGCCGCCGCTGCGCACCACGCCGACGCCACTGTGCTCGCCGACGCCCCGTTCCTGCACATCAACCCGCTCCACTACCCGTGGGCCGACGCCATTCGCCGGTCCAGCCTTCCCCAGAGCGTCACCGCTTCCTGACCCGCGACGACCCCGGTACGTCCGTTCCGTCCGGCGCGCGGTGTGGCGTGCCTGTTGCGCTCGGCGGATCGGTTGCCTAGGTTCTGGCCCGTGCGGGCAATGGGGCACGTCACGGGGAGGAAACATGCGCAAACTGGCGCTGCTCGGTGGGGCAGCACTCGTTCTGGGATTCGTCACACCGGCTTCGGCAAGCACGCAAGCGGCGTACACGCCGGCGGCGGCTTCGGACGTCTGCGAGGACTTCTTCGACGTGGGGGCCGGCCCGGAGCCGTTGTCGGCCTGCCAATGGGACATGCGGGCGATCCACGCTGGGCCGACCTCCTACGCCAAGGCCACGGGAGCCGGCGTCAAGGTCGGCGTGATCGACGGCGGTGTCGACTTCACGCATCCTGACCTGGCCGGCGCCATCGACGTGGCTCGGTCGTGCTCGTTCATCTTCTCGGACGACCCGACCGCCGATCCGGCCGAAGTCGCCAACGGTGACTGCACCGACAAGGCCGCCGTCCAGGACCTGCAGGGGCACGGCACGCACGTCGCCACCACGATCGCCGGGCGCGTGAACGGCGTGGGCATCGCCGGCGTGGCGCCGGGGGCCACGATCGTGGCGATCAAGGCGTGCACGGTGGCTGGCTTCTGCTTCGCCGACTCGGTCGCGGCGGCCCTGCGGTACGCCGGCGACCAGCATCTCGACGTCGTCAACCTCAGCCTGTTCGCCGATCCGTGGCTGTACTTCTGCGGCAACGACGCCGAGCAGCGGGCCACGCTCCATGACCTCCAGGCCGCATCGCGCTACGCCCAGCAGCGCGGCGTCGTGGTCGTGGCGGCGGCCGGCAACGAGGCCCAGGATCTCGCCCATCCCATCGAGGACACGATCAGTCCCGACTGGCCGCCGGACGCCGCGGTGACGCGCATCGTGCACAACAACTGCCGCGTGACGCCGGCCGAGCTGCCCGGTGTCGTCACCGTGTCGGCCGTCGGTGTCGACACGCTGGCCGCCTACTCGAACGTCGGCGGCCCCACGGTCGACGTGACGGCGCCGGGCGGGGACGCCGCCCAGACGCCGGGCACCACGTTCGGCCGCATCCTCGCCGGATGGTCGAGCACCGACATATCGGGACAGTGGGAGGCGTTGGTGGCGGCCAATCGGGCCGTGCTCGGCGCCGGCGGGGCCCGGTGGGTATGGATCAGTGGCACGTCGATGGCGTCACCGCACGCCGCCGGTGTGGCCGCTCTGATCCGCCAGCTTCACCCGGGATGGAGCCCGGGCGCCGTGGCCTCGGCCGTCCGGCGCAGCGCGACGCCGCTGGCCTGCCCGGCCGACTGGCCCGTCGATGACGAGCGCCAGTGCTCGGGCGGTCCGTCGAACACGACATTCTTCGGCGCCGGGATGGTGGACGCGCTGGCGGCGGCCTCGTTGTAAACGCCGTCCGGGAGAACGCCCGCCTCCCCCCGGTGGCGGGCGTTCTCTCTGTTGCGGGGGGCTCGATGCGCGACGGCGTCAGCCGTTGTCGGACGTGGGCGGTCCGGTGGGATGATCGGTGTTGGCGTGGTCGTTCTTCGGCGGGCCCGTCCGCACATCGGCCTTGGCGGCGGCCTAGCTCGACGTCGGAGCGGCCGTCGTCGGAGCGGCCGTCGTCGGCGCGCTGCTGCTCGAGGACGACGAGCTCGACGACGACGAGCTGCTCGAGGTCGACGACGGGGCAGTCGATGGCGTAGTGCTGCTCGATGTCGACGACGAGCTCGAGGTCGAGGTGGGCGCCGTCGTCGGCGTCGTCGTCGTCGGCGCGGTCGTGGAGCTCGGCGGCGTCGTGGTCGATGTCGATGTCGATGTCGTCGTCGTCGGAGGCGTCTCGCAGCCGGTCACCCAGAACAC
>JBKOXV010000183.1:0-10486 GCA_046725105.1 bacterium
CCCTCGAGAAGGTGGCCAGCCTGAAGCCGTCGTTCAAGGAGGACGGCAAGGTCACGGCGGCGAACAGCTCGCAGATCACCGACGGCGCCGCCGCCGTTCTGATCATGAGCGAGGAGAAGGCGGCCGCCCTCGGCCTCACGCCCCGCGCCCGCTTCGTGCAGTTCGCCCTGGCCGCCGACGACCCCCGCCTGATGCTGACGGCCCCCATCCCGGCCACCGAGAAGGTGCTCGACCGCGCCGGCATGAGGCTCGACCAGATGGATCTCATCGAGATCAACGAGGCATTCGCCTCGGTCGTACTGGCCTGGGCCAAGGAGCACCACCCCGACATGGAGAAGGTGAACGTGAACGGCGGCGCCATCGCCATCGGCCACCCGCTCGGGTGCTCAGGGGCCCGGCTCATGACGACGCTGCTCAACGAGCTCGAGCGCACCGGCGGCCGCTACGGACTGCAGACGATGTGCGAGGGCGGCGGCATGGCCAACGCCACCATCATCGAACGCCTGGGCTGATTCGCGACGCCGTAGCCACCGAACGGTAGCCAGGGCGTCGCGGAAGCTCCGTCGATAGCCTGGCGTCGTGGTTGGCGCCATCCTCGGGGTCGTCATGGTGGCGATCGTCGCCCTGGTGGTGATCAAGATCGGCGTCGCCCTACTGCGAGGTCTGGGCACGCCCCTTCCCCCGCCCCCGCCGCCCGGCGAGATGCGCAAGGTGAACTTGAAGTACCGCTGTTCGGTGTGCGGCGCTGAGGTGAAGATGACGCTGGCCACCGACGAGCTACCGGATGCGCCCCGCCACTGCCAGGAGGACATGGACCTGGTGGCGCCCATCGACTGAGCCGGTGCCGACTATCCCCAGCCTGTGGACAAACCTGTTCATCGTCACACGCGTGTAACTCGCCTGTCACCAGGTCAGCGATATTGCGTGGCGACGAAGATGCCGCCCAGGATGAGGCCGAGCCCACCCAGCAGGTACCAGTTCGTGACGGATCCCGGCAGCAGTTCGAGATAATTCAGCACGATCATGACGGCCCCCAGGATCAGGAGGCCGAACATCAACACCGGTACCCACATCGGGCTGACCTTCACCGACTTCGGCGTCGGCGGCGTGTAGCGCGACGAGGGCGTCTGCACGGTGCGACGGGGGGCGGCCGGTGCCGGCGAGGCCGAGGGCAGGCTGCCCGGCTTGGTGGCCTTGGGGGTCACGCGCCCGCCCGCCTTGCGCTTCGGAGGTGCCATGCGGGCCGTCACGTTACCCTGTCGTACCCTGTCTCGATGGGCGCCCGGGTTCTCGTCGTCGACAACTACGACAGCTTCGTCTACAACCTCGTGCAGTACCTCGGCGAGCTCGGTGCCGAGCCGATCGTCCATCGCAACGACGCCATCACGGTCGACGAGGCGGTGGCGCTGGCACCGGACGCGGTGCTGCTCTCGCCTGGTCCCGGCCGGCCCGAAGACGCGGGGATCCTCGTCGACGTGATCACCGCCTTTGCCGGTCGGCGCCCGATCCTCGGCGTCTGCCTCGGCTGCCAGGCGATCGGGCATGCCTTCGGCGGCCGGGTCGGGCGCGCCCCCGAGCTCATGCACGGCAAGACGTCGCTCGTGCACCACCGCGGGGCGGGCGTGCTGGCCGGCCTCCCGGACCCGTTCGAGGCCACGCGCTACCACTCGCTCGTCGTGGAGCGCGACAGCCTGCCCGACGAGCTCGAGGTCACGGCCGAGACGGCCGACGGCACGATCATGGGCCTCCGCCACCGCCGCGTCGCCGTCGAGGGGGTGCAGTTCCACCCCGAGTCGATCCTGACCGTCGGCGGCCACGACCTGTTGCGGAACTTCCTGGCCTACGTGCCGGTGGCGGCCTGACTCGGGGCCACGCTCGCGCCTATCGGCGCTCGCTCTAGGGCTTCTTCGTGGTCGTCGTGGCGGCCACGGTGGTGGTCGTGGTGCTCGTCGTCGTGGACGTGCTCGTGGTGGTCGGCGCCGGCAGCGCCTTGCCAACGGTGATCGACACGGTCGAGCCCTTCGGCGCCGGCGTCCCCGGCGGCGGGTTCTGCGTCACGACGGTGCCGGCCTGCGCCGAGTTGTTCGGCACGTCGATGTCGGACTTGGCGACGAGGAATCCCGCCGCCTGCAGGGCATCACGCGCGGCCGACTCGGTGAGCCCGACGACCATCGGCACGCCGACCTGCGGTGGCCCGGACGACAGGACCAACGTCACGGTGGATCCCTTGTCGACGGTTTTACCGGCAGGCGGGTCGGTGCGAATCACGCTGCCGGACTCGACGCGCTCGCTCGGCTCCTGCGCCTGCCGTACCGCCAGGCCGGCGCTGGACAGTTGCGAGGTGGCCGACACGACGTCGAGCCCGTTCACGTTCGGCACCGCCACCTGGCCCACGCCCTTCGAGACGGTGAGCTTCACGGTGCTGCCGACATCGACCGTGCCCGGAGCGGGATCCTGCGCCAGCACGGTTCCGGCCGGCTGGGTCGACTCCTGTTCGGTGGTCTGCACGGCCACGCCGAGCTGCTGGAGCGTGGCCTGGGCCTGGGCCAGCGGCTGGCCCACCACGTTGGGCACGTCGACCTGGGCCTTCGGCTTGACATAGGAGAGCTTGACGGCTGTGCCCTTGTCGACTTTGGCGTCGGGCTTGGGATCCTGCTGGAACACCACGTTGGGTGGCGTGGTGCCCGTCTCCTGCGGGTCGTCCTGGGCTTGCAGGCCCTGGGCCGAGAGCTGCTGCTTGGCCTGGTCGAGGGCCATGCCGACGACATTGACGACGGCCACCTGGCCGCTCGAGCCGCTGTCGTCCTTGAGGGCGTTGTAGAGGATCACGCCACCGATGGCGATCAGCAGCACCGCCAGCACGGCGCCCAGCACGTACCAGCCGTTGCGCCGGGGCGGCTCCTCCGGCACGTACGGAACCGGCGTGGTGCGCCCGGGGGGCGGCGGCCGCACCTCGGTGGCTTGCACCCGCGTCGCCTGGCTGGCCACGACCTGCGTGGGCGCGACGGACGGGGGCGCCGGCACGGCCGGGTTCATCGTGGTGAGCGCGGCGGCGGCGCCGGCGGCCGTCTGCGCCGCCACGGGCAGGCCCTCGCGGAAGCGGCGCAGATCGGTGCGCAGGTCGTCGGCGGACGGATAGCGAGCCGTGGGCGCCTTGGCCAGGAGCTTGGCGACGATGGCGTCGTAGGCGGGCGGCACGCTGGGGGCGAGGTCGCTCAGCGGCGGGGGGGCGTCGTGCACCTGTTTGTAGGCGATGGCGAGGGGGTTGTCGCCCTGGAACGGCACCTGGCCGGCCACCATCTCGTACATCACGATGCCGAGGCTGTACAGGTCGCTACGCGGGTCGGGGTTGCCGCCCTGGGCCTGCTCGGGCGAGAAGTAGGTGGCCGTCCCCATCACCGCACCGGCCTGGGTGAGGTCCTGTTCGGTGGCGGCGTTCATGGCCCGGGCGATGCCGAAGTCCGCCACCTTCACCGCGCCGCTGCCGGACACGAGGATGTTGGCCGGCTTCACGTCGCGGTGCACGACGCCGTTGCGATGGGCGAAGCCGAGCGCGGCGGCGACATCGGACGCGATGTCAGCGGCCCGCTGCGGCAGCAACGTGCCGTCGGCGCGCAAGATGTCGGCGAGCGAACGGCCGTTGACGTACTCCATCACCATGAAGTACGTGCCGCCCTGACGACCGAAGTCGTAGACCCCCACGATGTTCGGATGCGTGAGGTTCGACGCCGCCGTGGCCTCCCGTCGGAACCGCTCTACGAAGTTCGGGTCAGCGGCGTATTCGGGGAACAGAACCTTGATGGCCACGGGCCGGTCGAGAAGCCGGTCACGGGCGAGGAAAACGTCGGCCATGCCGCCCCGACCGAGGCGGCTGTGGATCTCGTAGCGGTCGTTGAAGACGGGGCGATCGGGCGTGGACATCGGGGATCGACGGCGCAGCCTACTGATGGCCTCGTCCGGCGGCGTGGCACGGTCATCAGCCTGTCATGAGGCGCGGTCGTACACTTCGACCGGGGTGACCTCCTTCTTTTCCCCTCGGTGGGTGGCGTACGCGGTGGTCGGAGCGGTGCTGGCCGCCGGTGCGTGCAGTGACTCGCCGGCGCCGGCGGCGCAGGCGCAGACCCACCTCGACCGGGCGTTGCGCGCCCATTCCGCTGGCCAGCTCGACGCCGCCCGCCGGGAATACAACGAGGTCCTGAAGGCCGACGCCCGCAACCAGTACGCCTTGTACAACCTCGGGCTCATCGCCCAGACCCAGGGCGACGCCGCCACCGCCGAGCAGCAATATCGCAAGGCGCTCGAACTCGATCCGAAGATGGTGCCGGCGCTGTTCAACCTGGCCATCGTGCGTACCCAGGCCGGCGCGGCGCAGGAGGCCGTGAGCCTCTACCGCCAGGTCCTCGCCAACGATCCGAACAACGCCGGCGCCGACCTCAACCTGGGCCTGTTGCTCGTGCAGCTCGGTCAGAGCGATGAGGGCAACGGGCTGATCGCGACGGCGGTGCAACTCGACCCGTCGCTCGCCTCACGACTCACGACCCAGGGACCGAGCGGCGCCTCGGGATGACCATCCGTCGATCGCGACGAGAACGCCGAGCACGAGCGCGCCGAGCGCCAACCAGGCGAGCGTCTCCCATCCCGAGACGGCGTCGTAGCTGAACTCGACGCGGTGCGTGCCGGCGGGCACGTCGACCGCCATGAACCCGGGAGCCACGACGGCGATCGCGGCCGGCGCGTCGTCGACGGTGGCGTGCCATCGGCCGTGGACGCTCATCTTGAGGACGACGGCGGCGGGGCGGTTGGCCGTCACGGTGCCTCCGACCACGGCGTCGGAGCCCGGGCCGTAGGAGAGCTGGACCGTGCCCGCCGGGGTGGTGGGAACGGCGGAGCTGCCGAGCGTGGGCGTGCCTCGCTCGATGCCGTCGATGGTGAGCAGCGGGTACTCGCCCCGGGCGGCGGCATCGGAGCGCAGGAAGGCGCCCACCGCCACGTCGATGTCCTGCCCGCTGGTGACGATCGGCGCGGTGGTGTCGGCCACTTGGAGCAGACCCGACGTCTCCACCGAGTACAAGCGGTGCCGCCCCGCCGAGCCGATGAGCGTGGCTCCCGGGGGCGGCGGGCGGTCGGCCGGCTTGATCACGTAGCGGACGTCGAACAGCTCGTACTGTGCCGCGTTCGTGTCGTCGAAGCGGGCTTCGGACGGCTCGGTGAGCGCCGGCAGCCGACCCGTGAACCCGACGCCGTTCGCATCCAGGTTGGTGAGCTCGATCACGGCGGGGACGTCACCGATCCGGTTGCCGGCGCCCCAGTTGGTGCGGCCGCCGGCGTAGACGCGGTCGTTGGTGGGTCCGATCCGCGCCACGAGGGAGGCGAAGTCGGCTCCGTCGGTCTTCTGGACCGAGCGCTGCCGATCGATCCACTGGGCGTCGAGGTCGTCGTAGGCGCGGATCTGTGTCCAGGCCGGCCCCAGCAGCACGACGGCGGCGGCCAGGCCGACCGCCCCGACCGCGGCCGCCGGCGCGGGCCGTCCGGTTCGGCGGATGGCGTCAGCGGCCTGCTGGAGGAGGAAGGCGGCGCCGACGCCGGCCAACAGGATGCCGGCCAGATGGACGCCGACGATCATGCGGTGCAGGAACACGTCGTCGTTCGCCGGAAGGATGTCGATGAGCCGCCCGAGTGTCGGCCGGCCGAAGTACAGCAGCAGGCTGACGACGGCGATGGCCAGCACGGCCCGCGACGGCGGGTGGCGCCGGGCCCGGACGATGGCGACCACCAGCCCGATGCCGGCCAGGACCGTGAGGACCGGCCAGCGGCCGTGGTCGAGCAACTCGCCGCTCACCAGCCACCCGAGGACCTTGCGAGCGCCGTACGAGTCGGTCCAGAAGGTGCCCGGCGGCAACCCGTTTCGGGTCCACTCCTTGTCGCGGAATGTCGGGATCAGGAGCCACGCCGAGGCGGCGAGAGCCCCGACGCCGATCGCACCCGTGCGAACCAGCCGGAGCAGCCAGGGGCCCGTCGCCACCAGCCCGAAGGCGGCGATGATGACGAGGGCGAGGTAGCCGGTGAGGGCGTGGCTGGTGATGGTGAGGGCGGTGACGCCGGCCGCCAGGGCCAGCGATCGGTGCCGGTCGATGGCGCGCCACGCCAGGGCCAGCGCCAGCGGGAAGAACCACATTCCCCACAGCAGTGTCCACATGCCGTAGCCGCGCCAGAGGAAGCTGGCCCGCTCGAACCCGTAGCCGGGGTAGCTCATCACGAAGGGGGCCACGACGGCGGCGGCGGCCGCCACCATGCGCCCGAGCCCGAAGAGACGGGCCGAGGCGTAGACGCACACCGGCCACAGGGCCAGCAGCAGGTACAGGGCCCACCGGTACGCGGCGTCGGCGCCCGTGACGGCGCCGACGGCGCCGGTCACCACGTGCGGCAGCACCTGATAGTGGTGAAAGGCCGGGAACCCGAGCCCGAGGGTCGTGAACAGGCCGTCGAAGGGCGTCCGTCCTTGCTGGATCCGGTCCGTCGCCCACCGGACATAGGCGGCCTGGAAGCCCCCGTCGTTCAGATCGTGCACCGCCGGCAGCTCGGCCCGCAGCGACCACAGGTTGTAGACGACGGCGGTGAGAACGGCGGCGAGCGGCGCCCATCGGTCCGCTCCAACCGCGAAGTTGGGTGCCTGAGTGCCCTTTGGGGCGTCCTCCCGTCCAACTTCCCGGTCGACCGGGATCACGACAGCGGGTCGGGGAGCGTCATCACGTGGTTGAGGATCTGGCGGGCGACCGGTCCGGCCACGGTGGCGCCGACGCCCGACGACACCTCGGGCGACGCCTTCACGAACACCGTCACCACGACACGCGGGTTGTCGGCGGGGGCGAAGGCGGTGATCCAGGCGTGCGAGGCCTCGGGGTCACCGGCCGGATGCAACTGAGCCGTTCCGGTCTTGGCGGCGGCTTGGATGCCGTTGTCGAGTTGGAGGCAGCACCGGGCCGTGCCGTTCTGGACCACGCCGATCATGAACTGCTTCATGGTCGCCGCCGTCTCGGGCGACATCGCCGTGAGCCATGGCTTGGGGTCGTAGTGCTGCAGTGTGGCGCCCTCGCTGTCGCGCGTCTGGGCCACCACGTGCGGCGTCATGATGACGCCGTTGTTGGCGACGGCGGCGGCCGCCATGTTCATCTCCAGCGGGGTGGTGGCCGGCTCGTCCTGGCCGAAGCTCGACGTGGCCAGCTTGGGGCTGACCCCGTTGGGCACGTCGTTGCGGAAGTCCTGCACCGACGGGAAGAACGACTCGGCCGGCGCCGGCAGGTCGATCGGAACGCTCTGGTTGAACCCGAAGTCCTGGGCGCCCTTCACCATGGCTTCGGGACCGAGCGTGGTGCCGATCTCGGCGAAGGCGGTGTTGCACGAACGGGCGAACGACTGGGGCAACGTGCCCCCGCACGTCTCGCCGCCGTAGTTGGTGATAGGGGTGGGCCGGGCCGGCACGACGAACTTGTTCGTGGGCGGGAAGTTCGAGTTGACGTCGAACTGGCCGCTCTCGAGGCCGGCGGTGGCGGTGATGATCTTGAACGTCGACCCCGGCATGTACCGCTCCTGATAGGCGTTCATGAGCAGTGGCTTGGCCGGGTTGGCGAGGTACAGCTCACGGGCCGCTTTGGCGGCGTCGAAGTCGTGCGTGGCGATCAGGTTCGGGTCGAACGTGGGCCAGCTCCACATGGCCAGGATCGCGCCGGTGCGCGGATCGGAGACGACCACAGAGCCCTCACGCTCGCCGAGGGCGTCCCGGGCGAGCTGCTGGATGTCGCTGCGCAGCGTCGTGATCACGTCGCCGGTGTTGACCTCGTCGTTGAAGAGGTTGCCCCAGCCGCGCAGCTTCTGCTGCGCCGTCTGGCCCGAGAGCACGTCGTTGTACTGCTGCTCGATGCCCTGGAAGCCGAAGGCGAGCGAGAAGTAGCCGCCGACACCGGCGAACAGTTCGCCTGTCGGGTAGGTGCGCAAGAGCTTGTAGCGGTCGTTCGACGGCTCGCTCTGGGCGATCACGACGCCGTCGGCCGTGAGGATGGTGCCGCGCGGTCGCGTGAAGTCGCGCACCACCTCTCGGTCGTTGCGCGGATCCGTGTTGTAGTCGTCGGCCTTCACGACCTGCAGCCAGTTCAGCTGAGCGAACAGGATCACGTAGCAGGCGATGAGACCGATGCCGAGCCGGCGGAGCTGTTTGTTCACCGGGTGACCTCGATGACGGACGTGACGTCGGTGCCGGCGGCCGTGGCCTGGCGCCGTTCCCGACGGCTGGGCTTGCGGGGAGGCACCTCACCGAGCCGTTGCGCCGTCGTGTCCGAGATCCGCATGAGGATGGCGAGGAGGATGTAGTTGGCGAGCAACGAGGAGCCGCCGTAGCTCACGAACGGTAGCGTCACGCCCGTCAGCGGCAGCACGCGGGTCACGCCGGCGATGATCACGAAGGCCTGTACGCCCAGGATCGTGGTGAGGCCGGCGGCCAGCAGCTTCTCGAAGGGACGTTCGGCGCGGCTGGCGATGCGGAGCCCGGCGCCGATCATCAGCAGGTAGGCCACGATCACGGCCGTTGAACCGAGCAGGCCGAGCTCCTCGCCGATGGCGACGAAGATGAAGTCGTTCTTCACCTCGGGAATCCGCGTCGGGTCGCCGAGGGCCAGGCCGGTGCCGCTCACGCCGCCCCACGCCAGCGCGAACGCGGCCTGCACGAGCTGGAAGCCTCGGTCGAGCGGATCGGCCCACGGGTTCAACCAGATCGAGACGCGGTTCTGCACCGTCTCCTCGAGGTGCCAGGCGGCGTAGGCGCCGCCGGCGAAGAGCACGCCGCCGATGACGAGGTAGCTCGATCGCTCCGTGGCCACCCACAGCATGACGACGAAGAGCGTGAAGAACAGGAGGGCCGAGCCGAGGTCCCGCTGGCCGATCAGCACCACCAGGCTGGCCAGCCACGCGACGAGGACCGGCCCGAGATGCCGCGGTTCGGGCAGCCACAGCGGACCCACGCGCCACGTGGCCATGGCGAGGAGCTCCCGCTTCTCCACGAGGTAGGCGGCGAAGAAGAGGGCCAGGGCGATCTTGGCGAACTCACCGGGCTGGAAGTTGATCGGCCCGAGGCCGACCCAGATGCGCGACCCGTTGATGACGCGGCCCACGCCGGGCACGAACGGCAGGAGCAGGAGGAACACGCCGGCGAAGGCGAAGGTCCACTTGTACCGGGCCAGGTCGCTGACCCGGCGCAGCACCAGGAGAGTGGCGACGTAGGCGGCGATGGCCACGAACGTCCAATTGGCCTGCAGCCCGGCCAGGTTGGTGTCGATGCGGGCGATGAACACGTAGCCGACGCCGTTCAGGAGGGCGGCGATGGGCAGCAGCACGCCGTCGGCGCCGGGCGCCAGCCGACGGGTGGCGAGATGGGCGGCCAGCAGCAGCCCGAGGATGACGGCGAGGAACGGGAGCAGGTTGGCGGGCAGCGTGGCCGTCCGGCCCAACGCCACCAGTGCGTAGGCGCCCACGGTGACGAGGCCAGCCATGAGCACCAGGCCGAGCTCGGTGGAACGACGGGTATTCGCTATCACGGTCCGAGGATCGAGGTCGTCGTCGAGAGATCCGTGGTCGTGGTGGTGGTGGGCAGGGCCACGGTGGTGCTCGTGGCCGGCCCGGGAACGGCGGCCGGGTTGGCCTTCAGCGTGTCGAACCACGCGTCGGCCGACGCGCGCGACGTGAACGTGATCGTGTCGTCGAGGCGCTGCTGCCACGCCGCCGTCAGGTCGGTGCGGTGCAACGGGTACGTGCCGTCGACGGTCGGCTTCACCCAGAGCACGCCGCCTTGCTGGCCCTTGAACACGGCGACCTGGTCGCCGACGAAGCCGACGTAGTAGCCGGAGCGCCCGTAGTAGGTGATGCCGCCGACGGCGATGCCCAGCACGGCCAGCACGGCCAGCACGAACAGCACCGACCGCAGCGTCACCCGTCGACGCCTGCGCTCGGCGACCGGCGCCGGGAGATCGGGCGGTCGGACGGGGACGGGCACGGGCGTCGTGTCGGTGGGGGCCGCGTCGACATCGACCCATCCGCCCACGGGCGGGCTTCCATCCGGGGAGGCCAGTCCAACCGGCGTCTCGACGAGCGCCAGCGCCGTCGAGGCCCCGGGCGCGTCGTCCTCCGTGCCGGGTGCGGGCTTGGGCTCCTCGTCGACCTCGGCGGGCACCGGCGGCGCCGACGGGCCGGGCTCGCCCGTGACGTCGACCACGATGACGCTGATGTTGTCGCGCCCGCCGGCGGCGTTGGCCAGCTCGACCAAGATGTCGGCGGCCCGCTGGGGGTCCTCGGTGCCGGTCAGGACGGCGGCGATCTGCCCGTCGTCGACCTCGTTGAACAGGCCATCGGAACAGATCAAGTAGCGGTCGCCCGCCCCGGGGGGCGCCTCCCAGGCGTCGACCTGTACGTCGGGGTCGATGCCCAGGGCGCGGGTGATGAT
>JBKOXV010000288.1:0-18939 GCA_046725105.1 bacterium
GTCCTCGGACGAGTGCGTCTGCACGTTCTGGACGACCGGGGCCGGCCCCTCCTGGGGTTGCTGCACCACCTGGACGTGCATCACGTAGCGCACGAAGTCCTGGGCGATGCCGTGCATCATCTGGCCGAACATCTGGTAGCCGTCCTGCTGCCACGCCACCAGCGGGTCCTGCTGGCCCATGGCCCGCAGGTTGATGCCCTCCATGAGGTAGTCCATCTCGTAGAGGTGCTCCCGCCAGCGCTGGTCGATGATGCGCAGCATGACCTGGCGCTCGACTTCGCGCATCAGCTCGGGCCCGAGCTCGTCCTCACGGCGCCGGTAGTACGCCGAGGCCTCGCCCATCACGAGGTCGTAGATCTCGTCGGTGGCGTTGCACTCCTTGATGCGCTCGGTCGTGAGCTCTGTGGGGTACAGGCCCCCCAGCTCGGCCAAGAGCCCCTCGACGTCCCACTCCTCGTTGAACTCGGCGACGCAGTGGGTGTCGATGGTGGAGTCGACGGCGTCGGCGAGGTACTCGAGTGCCTCCTCCTTGAGGTCGGCCCCTTCGAGGATCTGATCGCGGCGCTTGTAGATGACCTTGCGCTGCTCGTTCATCACCTCGTCGTACTTGAGGACGTTCTTGCGGATCTCGGCGTTGCGCTGCTCGACCGTGTTCTGGGCCCGTTCGATGGCCTTGGTGACCATGCGCGCCTCGATCGGCACGTCGTCGGGCAGGGCCTTGCCCATCACCCAGTTCATGGCGCCCGTGGCGAACAGGCGCATCAGCTCGTCGTCGAGGCTGATGTAGAAGCGGCTCTCGCCCGGGTCGCCCTGGCGGCCCGAACGGCCGCGCAGCTGGTTGTCGATCCGGCGGCTCTCGTGGCGCTCGGTGCCGAGCACGTAGAGGCCGCCGAGCTCACGAACCTTGTCGCCCTCGACGCGGCACTCCTCGCTGTACTGCTCGCGGAGCTCGTGGTAGCGCTGCTGGGCCTTGGTGCGCTGGGCGCGGAACTCGTCGTCCATCTCGGCCAGCGGCAGCGGCAGGTTCCACTCCTCGAGGAGCGTCTCGGGCGAGAACCCCTCGCTGAGCACCTGGTGGCGGGCCAAGCCCTCGGGGAACCCGCCGAGGAGGATGTCGACGCCGCGCCCGGCCATGTTGGTGGCGACGGTGACGCTGTTGAGCCGGCCGGCCTGGGCCACGATGCCCGCCTCACGCGTGTGCTGCTTGGCGTTCAGCACGGCGTGGTCGATGCCCCGCTGGTCGAGCTGGCGCGACAGGTACTCGCTCTTCTCGACGGAGATGGTGCCGACCAGGACGGGCTGGCCGATCTGGTGGCGCTCGACGATGTCCTCCACGACGGCGTCGAACTTGGCGACTTCGGTCTTGTAGATGAGGTCGGCGTCGTCGCCGCGCACGACCGGCCGGTTGGTGGGGATGGACACGACCTGCAAGCCGTACGTGTTCATCAGCTCGGCCGCCTCGGTCTGGGCCGTACCCGTCATGCCGGCGAGCTTCTCGTACATGCGGAAGTAGTTCTGGAGCGTGATGGTGGCGAGGGTCTGGTTCTCCTCTTTGATCTTCACGCCCTCTTTGGCCTCGACGGCCTGGTGGATGCCTTCGCTCCAGCGGCGGCCCTCCAGGATGCGGCCGGTGAACTCGTCGACGATCTTCACCTCGCCGTGCTGGATGATGTAGTCCTTGTCCCGCTTGTAGAGCTCCTTGGCCTTCAGGGCCGCCGTGAGCTGGTGGACGAGGTTCTGCTGCACCTCGTCGTAGAGGTTGCTGAGGCCGAGGGCCTGCTCGACCTTCTCGATGCCCTCCTCGAGGGGAGCGACGGTGCGCTTCTCTTCGTCGACCTCGTAGTCACGGTCGCGCACGAGGCTGCGGGCGACGCTGGCGAACTTGTAGTAGAGCTTGGCGGCGTCGGCTACCCGGCCCGAGATGATGAGGGGCGTGCGGGCCTCGTCGATGAGGATCGAGTCGACCTCGTCGACGATGGCGTACACGTGGCCGCGCTGGACCTTCTCGGCCAGGGACGTGGCCATGTTGTCGCGCAGGTAGTCGAACCCGAACTCGTTGTTCGTGCCGTAGGTGATGTCGCAGGCGTAGTCGTCGCGCTTCAGCTCCGGCTGGTCGCGGTGGCCGGGAATGACCAGGCCGACCGACAGCCCGAGCCAGCGGTGGATGGCGCCCATCCACTCGGCGTCGCGGCGCGCCAGGTAGTCGTTCACCGTGATCAGGTGCATGCCTCGGCCGGTGAGGCCGTTGAGATAGGCGGGCAGGGTGGACACGAGCGTCTTGCCCTCGCCGGTCTTCATCTCGGCGACCCACCCGAAGTGGAGGGCGGCCCCGCCCATCAGCTGGACGTCGTAATGGCGCTGGCCGATGGTGCGCTGGGCCGCCTCCCGCACCACGGCGAAGGCCTCGACCAGCAGGTCGTCCGGGGTCTCCCCGTTCGCCAGCCGAGTCTTGAACTCGCCCGTTTTGGCCCGCAGGGCGTCGTCGGACAGGGCGTGCAGCTCGGGCTCGAGGGCGTTGATGTCGGGCACGAGACTGCCCAGCGCCTTCAGCTTCTTGCCCTCGCCGGCGCGCAGGATGCGATCGAGGATTCCCATAGGCCTGGAACATGCTACCGGTGGTGCCGCCGGAGGCCTGGTCGTACGGGCCCGCTGGTCAGGGCGGCACGACGCCGCCGGCCCCGGTCAGGGGACGGCCTCGATCATCCCGATGTCGCCGTCGGCCCGGCGGTACACGACAGCAGCCGCTCCGCTCTCGGCGTTCTCGAAGAAGAAGAACGAGTGCCCGAGCAGGTCCATCTGGAGGATCGCCTCGTCGACTGTCATCGGCTTCACGGCGAACCGCTTGACCTTGACGAGGCGCGCCCCCTCGGTGTCGTCGCCGTCGACCACCCGTGGCGTGGCCTTGACGCCGTGGGCCTTGCCGTGGGACCTCGCGATGAGCCGTGTCTTCAGCTTGTGGAGCTGCTGCTCCAGCTTGTCGACGGCAGCGTCGACGGCGGCGAACTGGTCGGCGGCGGCCACCTTGGCCCGCACCACGTGCCCGCCGCCAGTGATGGTGACCTCGCAGATCTCCCGCTGCTCGATGCGGGGGTTCCGCTCGGCGCTGAAGTGCACCTCGGCGCGGTCCATGCCCTCGAGGTAGCGCTCGACGCGGCCGATCTTCTCGACCACCGCCTCCCGCAGGGCCGGCGACACCTCCACGTGACGGCTGCTCACGGTGACGTCCACCGCGAGATCCTAGGACCGGCCTCACGGGGTGGCGGCCGCCGCCACCGCCCGCACGTGTCGCGCCCCACCGGCCAGCAAAGCCCGGCAGGCGGCGTGCAGCGTGGCACCCGTCGTGACGACGTCGTCGACGACGAGGACGCGGGCCCGGGGTGGGCGCCGGGTCGTGAACAGGGGTGCGTCGGCCAGTCGGTCGGCCCGGCGCCGCCCGGTCTGGGCTCGTGACGGCCCCCGCCGGCGCAGCAGCGGGCGGCAGGGCACGCCGAGGTGGCTCGCCACCGCCCGCGCCAGGACCTGGGCCTGGTCGTAGCCCCGGGCCCGCCGCCGGGGTCCACTGGTGGGCGCCCAGGTGACTTCGTCGACCGGCTCGGGGGCGACGAGGCGCGCCATCGCCGCCCCGAGCGCGGGCGCGACGGCCCGACCGTTGCGGTACTTGAGCGCCTGGACGAGCCGGCGCGCATCACCCGTATAGGCGAGGACAGCGGGGTACGGCCCCGCCCGCGCCGGTTCGAGCCCCCGGGCACACGGCGGACAGGGAGCCGGACCGGGTCGCAAGCACAGTGGGCATCGAGCGGGCAACAGCATGGGCCCGTTCTACGCCGGGGGTGTGACGTAGTAGCCCTCACCCGGGACGCAGACTCAGTAGCGATAGTGCTCCGGCTTGAACGGGCCGCCCGGGGGCACGCCGAGGTACTCGGCCTGCTCGTCGGTGAGCTTGGTGAGCTTCACGCCCAGCGCATCGAGGTGCAGCGCGGCCACCTTCTCGTCGAGCTTCTTGGGCAGGATGTACACGCCGATCGGGTACGTGTCGGTGTGGTTGAACAGCTCGACTTGCGCCAACACCTGGTTCGTGAACGAGCAGCTCATCACGAAGCTCGGGTGACCCGTGGCGCACCCGAGGTTCACCAGCCGGCCCTCGGCCAGCACGATGATGGCGTGGCCGTCGGGGAACGTCCACACGTCGACCTGCGGCTTGATGGTGAGCTTCTCGATCCCCGGATAGCGGGCCAAGCCAGCCATGTCGATCTCGTTGTCGAAGTGGCCGATGTTGCACACGATGGCGTTGTGCTTCATCCGGGCCATGTGGTCGACGGTGATGATCGATGCGTTGCCGGTGGCCGTGACGAAGATGTCGATCGAGCCCACCACGTCGTCGATGGTGGTGACCTGGTACCCCTCCATCGCCGCCTGCAGGGCGTTGATGGGATCGATCTCGGTGACGATCACCCGGGCGCCCTGGCCGCGCAAGCTCTGGGCGCAGCCCTTGCCGACGTCGCCGTAGCCCATCACGAGCGCCGTCTTGCCGCCGATCATCACGTCCGTGGCCCGGTTGATGCCGTCGATGAGCGAGTGCCGGCAGCCGTAGAAGTTGTCGAACTTCGACTTGGTGACCGAGTCGTTGACGTTGATGGCGGGGAACAGCAACTCGCCCCGCTCCATCATCTGGTACAGGCGGTGCACGCCGGTCGTGGTCTCCTCGGTGACGCCCTTGATCGCCGCCGCCATCCGCGTCCACTTGGTGGGATCCTCACGCAGCGTCTTCTGCAGCAGGCCGAGCACGATGGCGAACTCGGGATTCGACGCCGATCCCGGATCCGGCACGGCGCCCGCCCGTTCGTACTCCACTCCCTTGTGCACGAGCAGGGTGGCGTCACCGCCGTCGTCGAGGATCATGTTCGGCCCGTCGGCCCGTCCCGGCCAGGTGAGGGCCTGCTCGGTGCACCACCAGTACTCCTCGAGCGTCTCGGCCTTCCACGCGAACACAGGGATGCCCTTGGGGTCTTCGGGCGTGCCCTCAGGGCCGACGGCGACGGCGGCGGCGGCGTGGTCCTGCGTCGAGAAGATGTTGCAGCTCGCCCACCGCACCTCGGCGCCCAGCTCGACGAGGGTCTCGATCAGCACGGCGGTCTGGATCGTCATGTGCAACGAGCCCGAGATACGGGCGCCGGCGAGCGGCTTCAGCGGGCCCAGCTCGCGCCGCAGCGCCCGCAGACCGGGCATCTCGTGCTCGGCGAGGTGGATCTCACGGCGCCCGAACGGGGCGAGGGAGAGGTCGGCGACGCGGAAGTCGCGGCGCGCCCGGGGAGCGGCTTCGGTGGCGGTCACGGCCGGTCAGTGTAGGCGGGAGGCCCTCTCGACCGTTCTGATGCGCGAAGAGTGTCGCCAACACCCAAAACTCGCGTCAGTTCGCAAGGATGACGGCGGACACATCGCCGAGGTAGTGGGTGAAGCCGTTGAAGTTGTAGACGCCGATGCGCCCGTTGGCCGAGAGCGGCACCACCGAGAGATTCGGCATGTTGTCGTTCTCGCCGAAGTTCAGGTTCGACGCCAGGGGAACCCCGGGGGCGTCGTCGGGGAACACCGTCATGTAGTCGAGCCGGTTCGCGATGGAGTACGGGAAGCCGAGCTCGGTGGCGGTGACGTTCATCACCAGACCGGCGACGTTGCCGACCGTGCCGCCGTTGCTGTCCCGGAGGGACGCCACGAAAGGTTGGAAGTCCCACGTGTCCTGTTGGCCGGGGCCGAGCTTGACGCCGTCGCCGCCGCCCGCCGCCCGGGTCTCGATGGCGCGGAACGGTGCGGCGAGCGGCACCACCCGACCGGCCCGGCTCTCGTCGGCGCTCTCCGCCTTCTCGTAGTAGCCGACCACGTCGGCGATCAGCTGCATCGGGCCGAACAGGTTGTAGAAGTGAGCGAGGCCGTCGCTGCTCAGCGGCACCATGGCGAGGTTGGCCTTGTTCTGGCCGGGCAGAAGGTTGAGGCTCGAGGTGCCCCCCGGCGCGCCGGCGCCGGCCGGAGTGGCCTGGACGAACGTGGTGCGGGCCGCCTCGGTGCCGGTGAGGTTGAGGATGACGGCAGAGACCGACCCGCGGTCGGGAACGCCGCCAACGCCTCGCAGCTTGATGTCGAAGGCACCGTTGTTCCCGAGCGGACCCTGCACACCGCCCGTGCCGTTGCGGGTGTCGAGGACGCGCGCCGGCGTCAACGGACGCAGGCGGGCCCCGTGGGTGCTGACCGACGACGTGGCGTAGTAACCGACCACGTCGACGATCACGGCCGTCTCGGCGTTCGGCACCGGCGGACCAGGCGAGACCGCCACGGCACCACCGGCCCCGACGCCCACGACGACGAAGTTGGCGACGGGGTTGCCGGGAGTGAAGTTGAGGTTCGAGGCGACCGGCGCGCCGGCTCCGGCCGGGTAGACGGTGAGGTATCCGGGCTGCGAGGGCTGGTCGACGGTGACGTTGAGGGCGACGGCCAACACACCGGCGGCCGGCACGCCGGCCACGTTGGTGACGGTGACGTTGGCGCTCTGGCCGAACGGCAGCGGCACGTTGCGACCGCCCGTGCCGTCGCGGGTGTCGAAGACGCGAGTCGGCGTGACGGGGAAGAACTCACCGCCGGCGCACAGGGTGCAGGCTTGCGGGGACAGCTGGGCGTGGGCGGGCGCGGCGATCCCGACGGTGGCCAGCACCATCGCCAGTGCCAGCCCCGTCCTCGCGGCGCGCCGCGAGAAACCTCGGGCTGCTCGGTCCATCCGCTCCCTCTCCCTGGTCACCCGCTCGTCACAAAACGGTAGCACTCGCCTCGTGCCGGCGTGCTTACGGGACGCGCGTGAGTCCTGACTTTATGTAGTCGAGGGCGGGGATGGGACCCGGGTCGACCCCCGCCTGCGCCGCCAGGTGCAGCGTGGTGAAGTCGCCGTAGATGACCAGGTCGAAGAGCTGCGCGAGCGGGCCCTCTCCCTCGGCCCGCACGTCGTGCACCGAGCCGACCACCTCGTCGACGAGGTCGTCGACCAGCTGGAAGCGCCGGCCGATCTGCGGGTGCTCGAAGTCGTGCCGCAGCTGCACCAGGGTGATCACCTGGCGGGTCACGTCCCCGTGCTGACCCCATCCGGCGGCCTCGTTGTGGCAGACCTCGGGCAGGCGGTTGACGAACGCGGGCGACTTGGCGTTCTCGTTCACCTGGCTCTTCCACCGGTAGCCGGCGACGGCCCCGATCGGTCCGCCGCCGTAGACGAGCGGGAAGGTGCGCCCGATCCGGCGGGCCAGCACTTCGGCGCCGGCGCCCGGGACGACGAGCTCGTCCCGCCGTCGGCGGAGCTGCTCGGCGGCCTCTTCCACGGCCTGGCGAGCGCCCGGGTACAACCCGATCTCCTCCATCATCACCAACAGGGGCACTGAGAGGGCGCCGATGCCGCTGCGGGGCATCAGGACGGCCGCCGCGACGGGCACGTGGGGCACCCCCCACTCGCCGGCCAGCGCGGCGAGCTGGCCGCCCTGGGACACGACGGCCAGGCGGGCCCCGGCGTGGGCGGCTTCGGTGGCAGCCTCGCACGTCTCCTCGGTGTCACCTGAGCACGACACGGCGAACACCATGGTGCGCGGTCCCACGAAGCCGGGGAGCTCGTAGTCCTTCACCGCCACGATCGGAACGGGGCACTGCGGCGACGCCACCGCCGCCAGCACGTCGCCGGCGATGCCGCTACCTCCCATGCCGAGCACGACGACGTGGTCGATGTCGTCTCGGCCGGGCAGGCCGGCCACGCCTCCGTCGAGGGCCTCGAGCGCGGTGGTGACCTGTTCCGGCAACGCCGCCACCGCGCCGAACTGGTCGAGCGTGTCGACGGCGCCAGCGGGCGCGCCCGTCACGACTACGCCTCGAATGTGGGGCGAATGCCCTCGGCGTCGGCCTTGGCCAGCAGCCGCTCGTGCTCGGCGGCCGACACTGTCTCGGCCTCGTCGATCAGCATGACCGGGATGCCCTCGCGGATGTGGTAGCGCCGGGTGAGGCGGGGGTTGTACAGGGCGTCCTCGTCGGCGAAGTAGAGCAGCGGGCCCTTGTCCTCGGGACAGGCGAGGATCTCCAGCAGCTGTGGGTCGAGCGTCACGTCGTGTCCTTTCTCACCCGGCGATGAGGTCCAGGACCTCCGCGACGCGTTCGTCGCACTCCTCGCGCGTCGGTGCCTCCAGGTTGAGGCGCAGCAGCGGTTCGGTGTTCGAGGGCCGCACGTTGAACCACCAGGGCCCGCAGTCGACGGTGAGTCCGTCGAGGCGGTCCTGCGTCGCGTGGCGGTAGGCCGTGGCCACCCGCTCGATGACGGCCGGCGGATCGGACACCTCCGTGTTGATCTCGCCCGATGCGGCGTACCGCTCGAACGGCTGACGCAGCTGCGACAGCGGTACTCCGGCCTGCGAGAGCTGCTCGAGGAGCACCATGGTGGCGATGATCCCTGAGTCGGCCCGGTAGTTGTCCCGGAAGTAGTAGTGCGCCGAGTGCTCGCCTCCGAACGCGGCACCGGTCTCGGCCATGAGTTGCTTGATGAACGAGTGCCCGACCTTGGTGCGGATCGGGATGCCGCCCCGCTCCCGGATGACCTCGGGCACGGCGCGGGAGCAGATCAGGTTGTGGAGGATGGTGGCCCCGGGCTGGCGGGCCAGGATGCCGGCGGCAAGGATCGCCGTCGTAGTCGACCCGGACAGGCCCCGACCCGTCTCGTCCACGAAGAACACGCGATCGGCGTCGCCGTCGAAGGCCAGCCCGACGTCGGCACCGGTGGCAGTCACCCGCGCCTGGAGGTCGCGTTGGTTGGCGGGCTGGATGGGATCGGCCGGGTGGTTGGGGAACGTGCCGTCGAGCTCGCCGTACATCACCTCGAGGTCGAACGGCAGGCGCTCGAAGACTCTCGGGACGACGAGGCCACCCATGCCGTTGGCGGTGTCGGCGACGACCTTCAGGGGCTTCAGGAGCGACCGGTCGGCGAAGGCCACCACGTGGTCGGCGAAGGCGTCGACCAGGTCGAGCGACTCTTCGGTGCCAGTGGCCGTGGCCGCCAACGGCTCGTGGCCCTCGAGGATGGCCTCGGCCGTCGCCTTGACGTCCGCCAGGCCCGTGTCCTGGCCCACCGGCCGGGCCTCGGCCAGGCAGAGCTTGATGCCGTTGTACTGGGCCGGGTTGTGGGAGGCGGTGAACATCACCCCGGGGGCGTCGAGCGTGCCGGCGGCGTAGTACACGAGGTCGGTGGAGACGAGGCCGAGGTGGGTGACGTCGACCCCCTCCCGTCGGATGCCGTCGCTGAAGGCGCTGACCAGCGCCTCACCGGACGGCCGCATGTCGTGGCCGATGAGGATGCGGGGCGCGCCGGCGAAGCGGGCGAAGGCGGCGCCGATGGCCCGGCACATCTCCTCGTCGAGCTGCTCGGGGACGGTGCCGCGGATGTCGTAGGCCTTGAAGACCGCGTCGAAACGACTTGGTTGGCTCATGCCGGCGACGACGATACCGGTGCCGGCTCGCCGCGTGGGGCCGATGTGACGCTTACGAACCGGTGGTGTCGGTTTCCGTCACGTCGGCCTCCTCATCGGGCGGCGGCAGATCGGGCGCCGGGTCGTCAGGCTCGTCCCATTCCATGAGGTAGGGCGGGGCGTCGGCCGGGACGGGCGGCGCCCACAGGGCGGCGTCGAAGCCAGGCGGCTCGGGCAGCAGCAGTCCCGCGTCGGGACGGCGGCCGTAGTCGACGCGGCCCTTGCGCCACAGCCAGACCAGGCCGGCCACGCCGAGCAGCGACAGGAAGTAGGAGAAGTACTCGGTGCCGGTGTGTCCGTAGTGCAACGTGACGTCGTTCGAGGTCGGGACGACCACCATGAAGTTCGGCGCCACCCGGTACGGGCCCTTGGCCCCACTGGTGTCCCAGTTCGGGAAGTAGCTCACCTTCACCAGCACCGGCACGCCCGTCTGGTCGACGTGGAACGACACCGAGTTGTCCTTCATCTTCACGTCGCTGATCGTCACCGCCGGCAGTGACGCCGCTTGGATCGGAGCGGACGGTTGCACGGTCGCCAGGTCGCGGTCGCTCGTGGTGCCGGTCTTCGTGAGCGCCACCCGCTGCCAGTCCGACGGTCCGGTGGCCGCCGGCAGGGCCGCCCACTGGTCCTGGTGTTGGAAGTACGACGTGCCGAGCTCGAGCCACGAGTCACGTGTGTCGCCGGCCCCCACCGCGACGACCGGTTCGGTGGTGAGCGGCGTGACGATGTTGCTGTCGGCCACCTCGTACACCTTCCACGGGCCTGACTTGGCGATGGGAGTGAGGTCGGGGTTCTTGTCGGCCTGGGCGATGATCCCGTCGCCGAAGGCGAGGTAGTAGCGAACCCCCAGCGTCTGGAGGTACTGGACGCCCTTGTCCACCTGGGCGTCCTCGTACTCGAGGCGGCGCACCGGGTTGGAGCTGTGCTGCGACGCGGCGCTGGTCGTCAGGAAGTGGTACGGCGTCGTGCCGGAGGCTTCGAAGTAGAGACCCTCCATGGAGCCGATGCAGCCGTCGGTCCAGAACGGCAGCAGCATCAGGGCCATCGGCGTGCCGTACTTGTCTTCGTCGTTGTTGTTCTCCCAGAGGGCTCGACCACAGCCGCGTTCCTGGCCGATCTGCTTCATCGTGTTCACGACGCCCGAGTACTCGCCGTAGGCGTCCTTCCCCTCGTATCCCGAGTAGTTCCATTTGGCCCAGTCGTCGACGTAGGCGGGTTGGCTCTTCACCTCGACCGGGCCGGCCTTGTAGACCCACTGCTTCCCGTTCCACTCCTGATTGAAGAACGGGAGGTTCTGCAGGTGCAGTCCCAGCGCACCGATAGCGAACAGCACGGCGAACCCGAGGGTGCCGAAGCGGAACCAGGTGAGCGTGCGGACGTCGCCCGGGCGCACGAAGCGGGCGAGCAACAGGCCGATCTCGGCCACGCCCATGGCGACGAGGAAGTAGCGCGTGAGATAGAAGAACGGCAGCAGCCGGGCGTTCCACAGGTTGACGGCGCCGAGGAGCGGGATGTTGGGGCTGTTGGGCCACAGCGCCGCCCACACGCCGTAGCCGATGCACATGATCCCGAGGAAGGCACCGACGCGGTTGCCGCGCACGACGGCACCGATGAGGCCGATGGCGGCGAGCACGAAGAGCAGCCGGCTGATGTTCGTCTCCTGCGGGAAGAACATCGCCCAGTTGTCGTTCAGGCGCTCGTAGAACATGTCGGTCATGAACTTCGAGTCGCGCCAGAACGGGATGTACCAGAACGCCGTCAGCAGCGCACCCACCACGCCGACCGTGAAGGCGTACCAGAGCCGCTTGCGATCGGCCCACAAGAGGAGGAGTACCACGGCGCCGATGGCGGCGAAGAACATCACGATGACGTGACAGAGCGCCGTCAGGGCGAACAGGCCGGCCGCCCAGGCCCGGTACTTCCCGGTGCGCATGCCGTTGGCGAAGACCCCGAGGAACAGCATCGCCAGCGACAGAGCGATCGAGAAGGAGAATTCGCCCGCCATGGTGGAGGCGATGTTGCCGCCGTAGATCTGGAACGTCTCGTCGAAGAGGAAGAAGACGG
Source organism: bacterium (assembly GCA_046725105.1). Classification (GTDB taxonomy): domain Bacteria; phylum Actinomycetota; class Acidimicrobiia; order Acidimicrobiales; family Ilumatobacteraceae; genus DASXAI01. The sequence continues at coordinate 11,595 of JBKOXV010000288.1, forward strand.
CCACGATCGAGAACAGCTGCGGCACCGGGAACCGGAGCCCGGAGAGCTTCCCGAAAGCCCAGCAGCACACCGGGAAGCTCAGGATGCCGAGGATGCTCACCAGCTTCAGCGCCACCCCGTACGGCAGCAGGATGTCGAGCACCACCACGGCCAGCGCCGGCGGCACCATGTAGAAGAGGTACATCGGGAAGCCGGCGTACCAATCGGGCGCCCAGCCCGAGAGCCAGAAGTGGGGAAGGATGTGGTCGCGGAGGTAGGCCGGACCCCAGACGTGGGCGCCCATGTCGCCGCCGGCGGGCGTGGTGTTCTTCAGGAGCAGGTCGGGGTGGAGCTGGAACAGCGTGTAGAGCACGCAGCCGGCGACGACGACGATCGTGGCGATGCGTTCGGCCCGCTCGCGGTTGGTGAGCATCCGGCGCCGGTGGGCCGTCGGCCAGCGCGGGCCCTCGGGGCCGGGCGCGCTCGGCCAATCGCCACCCTCGACGGGTAGCTCGGGTTCGAGGTCGGGCGGGCGATCGAGAACGTCCGTCACAACGCACCATCGTGCCATTTCGGGGCCCTGGCGTTACGGTCAGGCGCCCGGTTCGGTCGCGCGACCGCGTGCCCGCGGCGGCTGTCAGCGCCGGTTCGACAGATCCGAACCTCGCCTGCCCGCCTCGGCATCCTTTCCGCCCGCCGTCCTCAGCGAGTCAGGAGGAAGACGACGGTGGTGGCGTTGAAGCCGACGTGGGCCCAGACCGACATCCCCAACCGGCCCGTGCGTTGGGCGAGGTACCCGGCGACGAGCCCGAACAGCACGAGCGCCGGCAGCTGGAGCAGTTCGAAGTGGGCGAGGCCGAAGAGGATGGCCGAGGCCACCAAGGCCACGTTGTCGGTCCACCGGGCCTGCAGCGAACGTAGGAGCAGGCCGCGGAAGAACAGCTCCTCGATGATGGGGGCGCCGACGACGACGAGCAGCACGAGGAGGGCCACGCCGATCCCCTGGGCCCGGTCGGTGAGGTTCTTGGCCGGCTCGTCGACCGCGGAGGTGTCGATGACCACCGAGAGGGCTCGGTACAGCAGGGGGATGAAGACCAGCTGGATGACGACCCCGATGGGCACCCCCACGATGTCGCCGCGGCGGAACGAGAAGCCGTAGTCCTTGCGCAGCGAACCGGTCCCGAACCGGCGGCTCACCACCACCACCACGCCGACCAGGCCCACCCAGAGCGGCACCTGCAGAACGGCGATCAGCCAGAGGGGGAGAGAGTCGTAGTCGGTGCCCGAATAGTCGGCGGCGGCGAGGATGACGACGGCGCCGATGTTGGAGATGACCAGGGCGATGAACCACCCGACGAGTGCGATGCCGACCGAGAAACGGGGTTCGTCCGGAGCCGGTCGCACGTGAGGCGAGCGTACAGCCGAGGTCGCGGACGGCGAGGGCGACGCCGGTCTCATCCGGCCAGGCGATCGAGCTCGTCGAGCGGGCGGCGGCGGTCGTCGAGACGCCAGCCGTGGGGAACGCTGATGCGAGCGGCGTGGCGCTCGCACAGGTCGTACCCGTAGGGCTCGCGCTCGGCCGTGAGATCGTCGATCCAGACGGTGCTGCGTTGGTACTGATAGGTGAGCGTGGCCACGGCGTGATCGGCGCAACTCGTGCGGGAGCACTGACGGGACCGGCGGATCGACGACGGCGCGACGGGCATATCGGCGGGGCAGGCTAGCGGGGCGCGATTCGCGGCGGACTGATCCTCTTTCCCCTCGTCGGGGGCCCTACGACAGCGTGGCGGACCCCGAGCCGCCGTAGCATGGTCCCATGAGCAATCTCCCTCCTCCCCCGCCGCCCCCGCCGCCGGGCGGGCGCGGCCCCGGAGGCTCGCCCACCCCGCCGGAGCGGCCCCGCCAGCCGGGCCGCCAAGGGCGCCCCACGCCGGGGCTGCCGAGGTGGACGGTGTGGATCCTGATCGGCGTCGTCGCTGCCCTTCTCTTCGGCTCGCAGCTCCTCACCACTGACGATGGCAAGAGCATCGCCTACTCCGACTTCCTCGCCCAGGCCAAGAACGGTCAGGTCGCCAGCGCCAAGTACAACAACGACTCCGGCACGATCTCGGGGGAGCTCACCGACAAGACGAAGTTCACCACCACTGGCCCGATCCCACTTCCCGACGCCGACCAGGCGATGCTGCAGGAGAAGGTGCCGGGCTTCCAGTTCCACACCCCGACGTCGAGCTGGCTCAGCAGCCTCATCCCGCTGCTGCTGCCGCTGGTGCTGCTGATCGGCTTCTTCGTGTGGATGCAGCGCCGCGCCGCCGGCCAGATGGGCAACGTCATGTCCATCGGGCGGAGCCGAGCCAAGGCGTACAGCGCCGACAAGCCGTCCACCACCTTCGCCGACATCGCCGGCTACGAAGGGGTGAAGCTGGAGATCAAGGAAGTCGTCGACTTCCTGCGCATGCCCGAGCGGTTCAAGGAGATCGGCGCCCGCGTGCCGAAGGGCATCCTGCTGGTCGGCCCCCCGGGCACCGGCAAGACGCTGTTCGCCCGGGCGGTGGCCGGTGAAGCCGGAGTCGGATTCCTGTCGGTCACGGGCTCCGACTTCATGGAGATGTTCGTGGGTGTCGGCGCGTCACGCGTCCGCGACTTGTTCCAGCAGGCCCGCAAGATGGGCCGGGCCATCATCTTCATCGACGAGATCGACTCGATCGGCCGCAAGCGCGGCGCCGGCCTCGGCGGCGGCCACGACGAGCGGGAGCAGACGCTCAACCAGATGCTGGCCGAGATGGACGGCTTCGAGACGTCCGAGGGCATCGTCATCATGGCTGCCACCAACCGGCCCGACATCCTCGACCCGGCGCTGCTGCGGCCCGGCCGGTTCGACCGCCAGATCGTCGTGCCGCTCCCCGAGTACGAGGAGCGCCTCGCCATCCTCAAGGTGCACTGCCGCGACAAGAAGGTGTCCCCCGAGGTCGACCTCGAGGTGATGGCCAAGGGCACCCCAGGTATGAGCGGCGCCGACTTGGCCAACCTGGTCAACGAGGCCGCCCTGTTCGGCGTGCGGCGCGGCTCCAAGCAGATCGAGCGCATCGACTTCGAGTCGGCCCGTGACCGAGTCATCATGGGCGCCCGCCGTGAGAGCCTCGTGCTCACCGGCGAGGAGAAGCGCACCACCGCCTACCACGAGGGAGGCCACGCCGTGCTGGCCGCCGTGCTCCCGAACGGCGATCCGGTCCACAAGGTCACCATCCTTCCCACCGGCATGGCGCTGGGCGTCACCCAGACCATGCCCGAGGAGCGCCACTCGCTGTCGAAGGAGTACATCGAGGACCGCCTGTGCATGGCGCTCGGCGGCCGCGTCGCCGAGGAGCTCGTCTTCGGCCACCGCACCACCGGCGCCGCCGACGACCTCAACAAGGCCACCTCGTGGGCCCGTCGCATGGTGCGGGAGTGGGGCATGAGCGACCGGCTCGGCCCGATGGCCTTCGAGAGCCACCAGCACGTGTTCCTCGGCGAGGACCTCATGAACGCCCAGCGCGACTACTCGGACGACACGGCCCGGGTCATCGACGAGGAGATCGAGAAGCTGCTCCGGTCCCAGGAGGATCGGGCCCGCCAGCTGCTCGGCACCCATCGCCGGGGTCTCGACCTGGTCGCCGAGGCGCTGCTCGAGCGGGAGACCGTCGAGGGCGCCGACGTGGGCCGCCTCGTGCAGCAGGGCCTGGCCGAGACGCAACAGGCCCAGGCCGCCGCCGCCGCCGACTGATCCCCTCTCCGTTTCACGCTGGGTTCGACCACGCCTGACGGTTCAGCGAGCGTGGAACGCTCAGGGGTGGCCCAGATCGGGCTCGGGTGACGTGCCCGGCTGCCGCAGCTCGGCCACGGCGGCCCACAGGTCGGTGGCGGTGGCAGGGCCGACGAACGCCGCTCGGACGACGCCGGCGCTGTCTGCCACGACGGTGATCGGCACGGCTTCGATCCCATAGCGGCGGTGGAGGTCGGGCCGGGCCCGGGCCTCGAGCTCCTCCACGGCCACCGACGTACTGGCGAGCACGTTGGCCTTCTCGACCATGCCGGCGCAGCTGGCGCATGTCGACGACGAGAACACGGCCACGAGCCACTCGGCGTCTGGGCGGGCGAAGTCGGCCCGGTCCAGCTGGCGGGGCGCCATCCACGTCACCTGGGTCGGCGTGTCGGGCCGCGACCGCCGCCGCAGCAGCACCGCCACGACCACGGCAATCACGAAGACAGCGACGGTGATGGCGACCTGGGTCATCGGCCGGCGACGGGGACGCCGAGCGCCGCGGCCGCCCCGGGGCTGTTCCCGCCCGGCGTCACGAACTGCTCCACCACCACCTGGCCGTTGGCGGTGACCACCACGGGTTGGTTGCCGACGCCGTGGTCCTGCAGGGCGACCTGGGTGGCGGCGCCCGCCGGCAGCAGCACGTCCTGGAGGTCGGCGACCGGCGTCTCGCCGGCCGTCCCGAGCGAGCTCACGCTGAGGTTGGCGTCGACGCCCGTCACGTTGACGACGGTGAGCACGTTCGACGCGTTCGCCGGCGCCGCCACGGGCACGAACCACCGCTCGGCCGCCGTCCGGCCGCCGAGCTGCACGGTCGATGCCGTGCGGGACCTGCCCGTCAGATCCAGCACCCGCTCGGCCACGATCGGCTGGTCGGGTTCGGTGCCGACCGCGATGCTGTGGGCGCCGGCCGGTACGTCCTCGTTGGCCGAGAGGTCGACCTCCACGCGCTGGTGGGACGGAACCGTGTACTTCAGAGGGACAGGGCTGGCCGACGACGGATCGGCCGGGAACACGGTGACGTCGACGCTCGAGTCGTCGTCGCGCGGGTTGTAGAGCACGACCCGTTCGTCGACCCCGTCGCCCTTCCGGCCGTCGGCGAACCACCACTGCGATCCGGCCGATGGCGCCCCCAACGTCATGACGAGGCCCTTGCGGCTCGGTCCGGGCAGCGACTGGAACCGACCGACGACCACCCGCCCGTTGCGCGCCTGCACCGTGGCCGAGACGAGGGCATCGCGCTGCATGGCCTTGTCGACGTCGACGATCCGGAGCGAGCGGGCCTTCACCACGAAGCCCTGCAGGGCGCCGGGCGAGTGACCGCCGTCGTCGCCGACGAAGGAGAAGTCGACGATGGCGTCGTCCGGGAAGGGATTCATCACGAGCAGCTGGTACTTGGCGTCGATGGTGGTGGCGCCGTCGGCCAGGTACCACGAGCCCGACGCCGTGGTCGAGCACGGGGTGCTCGACCAGCCGAGCGACGTGCTCGCCGCCTCGGCCACGACCGCGTTGGTGCCGTACACCTCGATCAGCACCCCGGTGAACGGGGCCGGTGCCGAGTCGCGCGGCACGACGACGGCTTGGTTGTGCGGGCCCACCGTCAAGCCACCGGTCACCGACCGGCCCTCCCCCGGGAAGTACGTGATGGTGCCCGTCATCGGGGTGTCGGTGGGGTTGAGCACGGTGATGCTGCCGTCCCCGGTCGACTTGTCGGTGGCGGCCGGGACGCCGGGACAGAACCACGAGGTGGTGAGGGCGTCGCCCGTCGGAGCGATCGGCATCGGCGGTTGGTCGTTGGTGCCGTAGGCGGCCGTGACTCGCGCCGGCCGATCACGCGAGAACACAACGCCGGCGACGACGAAGGCACCGACGGCGACCACGACGAACAGGCGGCGCAAGAACGTGGTCATGACTCGGCGCTCGGGACGTAGCGGTCGTCGTCGAGGTTGATCACCCGCACCTCCGGCTCGGGGCCGGCGCCGGCGACGGCAACTGGCACCTGTGCCGTCGGGTGCCGCTGGCGCGACCCCTCCTCGCGCCGGGGGGACCGGCGGCGCAGCGAGGCGGCGACGGCGATTGCCCCAATCCACAACACCCCCTGCAGAGCGACGAGGAGGTAGCGCGTGACGGGCGTGTCGTACGCCAACGTGGCCGGCCCGGCCGTCGTCACGTCGAAAGCGTTGGCCCAGCCGAAGGCGGGGCGGCGCGCCACGGTGGTGCCGCCGACCTCGAGGTGCCACCGGCTGCTGGCCGGCGCCGCCAGGTACGTGACACCGGCAGGTAGGTCGCCCTGCCAGCGGTTGGCGCCATCCTCATCGGGAAGCACGGCCGTGGCCCCGGACACGTCGGTGCGCACCAGGGACTCGAACCCGGCCTGGTCGCCGGCGGCGGCGGCGGTATCCGACAACCGGGCCCGTTCGGGGATCCACGCCTCGTTCTCGTAGACGACAAGGGCGTCGTCGATGTCCTTCTGGCGCAGGTCGAGCTGGCCGGCGAGGGTGTTCACCAACGCCGACGGGGGCGGGTAGGCCTCGGCACCGCTCGCCTGAGGTCCGGCCCGCAGCGGGACGATGACGTAGCGCACGCTCATCGGTCCGAGCATGCGACCCAACCGAGCCGTCTCGCCCGTGGCGGCCAGTTGCAGGGCGTCGGCCACGAGCCGCTCCGAACGGGTCGGCTCGCCGCGCCACGTGTCGCGGATGTCCGGCGCGCCGTTCTCGGACAAGCCGTAGGCCACGCCGTCGGCCAGCTTCCAACCCGGCTGGGGCAAGGCGCGTGGGTCGCCCACCCACAGGATGCGGTAGTCGCCGGGGGTCTGCGCCGTGGGGAGGAAGGCGAGGGCGTCGGCGTAGTCGGAGCGTCCGAGATCCCAGGCGCCGTCGCCGGCGGCCCCGATCGATGGCAGCAGCCCGACGGCGACCGCGACCAGCGCCAGCACGCCGAGCGGCTGGCGCCACGACAGCCGTGTTCCCCGTACGTCCTCGTCGACGGCGACGGCACCGCAGGCGCCGGCCCATGCCAGTCCGACGGCCGCGGGCACCAGCCAGACCTCGACCGGCACGCCCGCCGTCGGTCCCCAGCCACGGTCGGCACTCCACGCGATGGCGAAGAACGCCAGCGCCAAGACGGCGGCCCGTCCCGCCCACGCCAGACGCCATCCCCGCCCGATCAACAACGCCACCGCGGCCGGAACGAGGAGGAGGTAGGCGAGCACGCCGCCGTCGTGGGAGGCGGTCGCGAAGCGCAGCAGGGCGTCGAGGCCCCGGTCCTCAGCCGACGCCAGCGGGGCCGAGCCCAGCGCGCCGGTCAGGTGGGAGAGGGTGTGACCGACCCAGGGCAGGTTGAGCACGATGGCAACGGCGCCCGCGGCGACGGCGCCGGCGAGGGCGCGCAGGGCGCCGTCGATGCCACCCACGAGCAGGGACCCGACGGCGAGGGCCACGGCGACCAGCACGACCTCGACGGCGAACACCGGTACGAAGGCCGATGCCACCGCCACGAGGATCCCGAGGGCGGCCACCCGGGCGGCTGTCGATCGCGTTCGCCGCGCCGCCGGAGCCGTCCCGGCAG
>JBKOXV010000008.1:0-20188 GCA_046725105.1 bacterium
CTTTGGATCGGCGCGGCGACGACGGACGCCGCCGTCGAGACCAGCGCCGAGGTCGCCGCCGCCGTCCCGCTCCTCGCGCGCGCGACGCCGTTGATCGGCCACTTCCAGATCCGCAACCGCGGCACCGTCGGAGGCTCCATCGCGCACGCCGATCCCGCCGGGGAGCTCCCCGCGGTCGCGCTCGCCCTCGACGCCGAGCTCGACGTCGCCTCGGCCCAGGGGACTCGCACCGTGCCGGCGTCGGAGTTCTTCGTCGGCACCTGGATGACCGCGCTCGCCGACGACGACCTCCTCACCGCTGTGCGCTTCCCGGTGTGGAGCGGATTCTGCGGCTTTGCCGTCGAGGAGATCGCCCGCCGGCACGGCGACTTCGCGCTGACGGGCACAGTGTGCGGGCTCGAGATGGGGACGGAGGGCGCGGTCCGGCGCGCCGCCATCGCTCTGCTCGGCATGGACAGCACACCCGTGCGCGCCACGGCCGCCGAGGAGGCGCTGCTGGGCACGACGCCCAACAACGCCGCCCTCGAGGAGATCGGCCAGCTCGCGGTGCGCGACCTCGAACCCCCCGACGACGTGCACGCCTCCGCGCGGTACCGGCGCGTTGTCGGCGCAGGCGTCGTGACCCGTGCCCTCGCGCGCGCCGCCCGCGGGGCGAAGGAGACCGGATGACCGAACAGCCCATGAGCGTGAAGGTGAACGGCGAGCGCTACCGCGCCGTCGTCGAGCCCCGCAAGACCCTCGCCGACTTCCTGCGCGAAGACTGCGCGCTCACCGGCACTCATCTCGGTTGCGAGCACGGAGTGTGTGGCGCGTGCACCGTACTCATCGACGGAGACGCGGTGAGATCCTGTCTCATGTTCGCCGTGCAAGCCGAGGGCGCAGAGGTCACCACGGTCGAAGGGATCGCCCCGCCGGGCGAGCTCGGCCCCGTGCAAGAGGCGTTCCGGGAGGAGCACGGGCTGCAGTGCGGGTTCTGCACCCCGGGCTTCGTGATGTCGCTGCACGCGTACCTGGCCGAGCACCCGCAGCCGAACCGCGACGAGATCCGCGAGGCGCTCTCGGGCAACCTCTGCCGCTGCACCGGCTACCAAGGCATCGTCCGCGCCGCGGAACGCGCTGCGGCCGCCATGAGCGGTGGTGCGCCGTGACGACCACTGCGCCGACGGCGGCGCGCTTCATCGGCACGTCGGTCAAGCGCCGGGAGGACCGGCGCATGCTGACCGGCCACGGTCGGTACATCGACGACCTCGCTGTGCCCGGCATGCTGCACGCCGCCTTCGTGCGCAGTGACCTCGCCCGCGGTCTGATCGCCGGCCTGAACGTCGACGAGGCGCGCGCGCTCGACGGTGTGCGGGCCGTGTACACGGCCGCCGATCTCAACGCCGGCCAGCACGAGTACTGGCAGACCATGGTCGGCCCCGAGGTCCCGTACCCGCCGTTCCGGGCGCTCGCCCACGGGGACGTCCGCTACGTCGGCGAGCCGATCGCGGTCGTCGTGGCCGAGTCCCGGTACGTCGCCGAGGACGCGTGCGAGCTCATCGAGGTCGACTACGACCCGCTTTCACCGATCCTCGACCCCGAGGCCGCGCTCGACGACACCGAGAACGTCGTGCACCCGGAGCTGGGCTCCAACCTCGCGAGCGAGATCCCGGCGATGGCCGATCCCGACCTCGACGTGATCTTCGCCTCCGCCGCGCACGTGTTTGAGGAGACGTTCTCGCAGCACCGTCACCTGCAGGTGCCGATGGAGGCGCGGGGGCTCATCGCCCACTGGGACCCGGGGGCGGAGACGCTGCGCATCTGGGCGTCGACCCAGAGTCCCCACGAGTACCGAGCGTTCTTCGCCCGCTATCTGGCGATCCCCGAGACGCGCATCCGCGTGACGATGGAGGACGTCGGGGGCGGCTTCGGCCAGAAGGTGTTCGCGATGCGCGAGGACATGGCCGTCGTGCTCGCGACCCGGAAGCTCGGCCGGCCCATCAAGTGGGCCGAGGACCGGCGCGAAAACCTGGTGGCGGCATCATCGGCCCGAGCGGAGTCGATGCGGGTCAAGATGGCCGTCGACGCCGACGGCCTCGTCCAGGCGGTGGCGGCGGACCACGTCGAGGACGTCGGCGCCTACCCGGTGCCCGGGCCCGGTTCGAGCGCGGCGTTCACGGCGATGATGCTCCCCGGCCCGTACAAGATCCCCCGGCTCGCGTTCCGCAACCGCGCCGCGTACACGAACACCACCGGCCGCGCCGCGTACCGCGGCCCTTGGATGATGGAAACCGTGGGGCGCGAGATGATGATGGACCGCGCGGCGCGCGAGCTCGGCCTCGATCCAGTCGAGTTCCGCCTCCGCAACGTCGTGCGCGCCGACGACCTCCCGTACACGACCGCGTCGATGCTGGTGTACGACTCGGTGACACCGCACGAGACGCTCGTGCAAGCGGCCGAGCTCGTCGACTACGAAGGGTTCCGCGCCGAGCAGGCGCGGGCCCGGGCCGACGGCCGCTATCTCGGTCTCGGCGTCTCCGTGTACATCGAGCCGTCGTCGATGGCGTTCGGGATCATGTCGCAGGAGGTCGCGACCGTCCGCGTCGACAGCGGCGGGAAGGTGCATCTCATCATGGGCACTGCGTCGCACGGCCAGAGCCTCGAGACGACGATGCCCCAGATCGTCGCCGATCACCTCGGCGTCGACATCGATGACGTCGTGTTCATCCAGGGCGACACCGACATTGCGCCGTACAACACGGGGACCGGCGGCAGCCGCAGCGCCGTGTACTGCGGTGGCGCGGCGCGCGAGGCGTCGCTGCGCGTGCGTGACAAGGCGATCGAGATCGTCGCCCACACCATGGAAGCCGCGCCCGAAGACCTCGAGATCTCCGGGGGCCAGGTCGCGGTGCGGGGTGCTCCGGCCCGGTCCATGGGCCTGCGAGAGGTCGCAGAGGTCGCATACATCGGAACCGATCAGCTGCCGCCGGGCATGGAGCCGGGGCTGGAGGCGACCGCGCGGTATAAGGGCCCTCCGTTCACGTGGTCCAACGCCGCGCACCTCTGCACCGTCGAGGTCGACGTTGACACCGGGCAGGTCACGGTGCTGCGCTACGTCGTGAGCGAGGACTGCGGCGTGATGATCAACCCGATGGTCGTCGACGGGCAGATCGACGGCGGCGTCGTCCAGGGCATTGGCGGCGTGCTCTACGAGCACATGATCTACGACGACGACGGCAACCCGCTGACGACCACGTTCCTCGACTACCTCGTGCCGACCGCAACCGAGGTGCCCGACATCGAGCACGGCCACATCGAGACGCCGGCCCCGGGGAATCCCGGCGGCTACAAGGGCATGGGCGAGGGCGGCGCCATCGGGGCTCCCGCCGCGGTCGTGAACGCGGTCGCCGACGCGCTCGCGCCCTTGGGCGTCAACGTCACCAGCCAGCCGCTCGGACCGAACGAGGTGTTCGCGCTCATCGACGCCGCCGAGGCCGACGGGCGCGCCGCGCTCAGCTGACCCGGGGATCGCCCGGCAGCAGCCGGTCGCACAGGAACACCGGCACGGGCAGCGCATCGGGGTCGAGCAGCCACGCGTGCTCGCTCCGCCGGGCGACACGCACGCCACGCGTCGCGAGCTCGCGTTCGGCCGCTCCGAGATCGGCGACCTGCAGCCCGAGGCCGTGCGCGCGCGGCCGATCGACGCCGGCGGCATCGAGCGGCAGCAAGGCGAGCGTGCAGTCGACGAGTGAGACGCCGGTCTCGAAGCCGTCCCGAGCAGCCGTGTGCGAGTCGAACGTGACCGTCGTGCCGAGCACCTCGGCCAGCCGCCGGCCATCTGCGCGCGCATCACGGACGGCGGCGGTCACGAAGGCGAGTCGCTCCACCGCGACGACGGGCGCAGGTCCGTCGGGAACCGGCGCGCCCCAGCGCGGGTCATCCTCCTGGGGAAGGGCGTTCCATTCGAGCAGCACGCCGGCGGTGTTGGCCGGATGCGTGAAAAACAGTCCCGGGTAGGGCTCGCTCGCCACCCGAACGCCGAGCGCAGCGAAGTGCGCCTTCGCCGCCTCGGCGTCGTCGATCTGCAGACCGACCGAGTGCATCCCGCCGCCGAACCGGTCCACGAACGCCGCGACGGGGGACCCCTCACCGGCGGGCTCGCCGATCTCGAGCGAGCCGTCGCCGACCCAGGTCATCCCGCCCCGGCGGCCGATGCGCTCGTCCTCGACGACGTTGTCGTGGAGGACGCGGAAGCCGAAGAGGCGTTGGAGCGGCGCGAGCGTCCCGTCGTAGTCGCGCACCATTGCCGTGGCGTGGAACATCCAACGGACGCCGACGTTCGCCACGGGACCCCGCTCAGCCCGTCGCCTGCGCGGCGGCGACGCCACGCTCGTAGTCTGCCTGTGCCCGGAGGGCGTCAGCGTGCTTGGCGCGCGCCGCCTCGAGCTTCGCCGGCAGCCACTCGGTCGGCCACGGGCCCGGCGCCGGCCGGTGGTCCTTGAGGATCTGGCGAGCCGCGGTCACATAGTGCACCTCGGTGGGGCCGTCCCAGATGCCGAAACCCGGCGCCATCATCCACAACCCTGCGAGCGGCATCTCGTTCGAGACGCCCAATGCCCCGTGGATGTGCACGGCTCGTTCGACCACGTCCTTCACCACCTGGGCCGAGAGGAACTTGGCGACGGCGATGTCGCGGCGCACGGACGCCGTGCTGCCGTGGTCGATCTTCCACGCCGTCTGGAGCACGAACAAGCGGAACTGCTCGATCTGGGCGTACGACTCCGCGATCGCCTGCTGCACGAGCTGCTTGTCGGCGAGAAGCGAGCCTTGCGCTTCGCGGCTCAGCGCCCGCTCGCACATCATCTCGAAGGCGCGGTTGCACACACCGACGGCACGCATCGCGTGATGGATGCGCCCGCCGCCGAGGCGTGTCTGCGCGACCACGAAGGCCTGCCCTTCCCCGCCGAGCATGTTCTCGGCCGGGACCCGCACGTCGCGATAACGAAGGTGCGGATGCCCCGTACCTTCGCCGGGCCGCTCCCCCATGTACACGGTGTCGCGCAGGATCTCGATGCCCGGGGTCTCGGACGGCACGAGGAACATCGACATGCCCTGGTAGGGACTTACATCGGGGTTCGTCACCGCCATCACGATCAGGAAGGCGGCGTTCTTGGCGTTCGACGTGAAGAACTTCTCGCCGTTGATGACCCACTCGTCGCTGTCGCGCACCGCACGGGTCCGGAACAGGGTCGGGTCGGCGCCGGCGTGGGGCTCGGTCATGGAGAACGAAGAGAACACCTCGCCTTCGAGCAGCGGCGCAAGGAAGCGTTCCTTCTGCGCGTCCGTGCCGTAGTGGGCGAGGATCTCGGCGTTGCCGGTGTCGGGCCCCTGCACGCCGAAGATCGTCGGGCCCCACTGGGTGCGTCCGAGGATCTCGTTCATCAGCGCCAGCTTCACCTGGCCGAAGCCCTTACCGCCGAGGTCGGGCCCGAGGTGGCAGGCCCACAAGCCGCGCTCCTTCACCTGCTCCTTGAGGGGGTCGATCACCGCGCGCAACCACGGCGCGGGCGGGGTGTGGTGATCGTGCGGCCACAGCAGGTCGAGCGGCTCGACCTCCTCTCGCACGAACACGCGCATCCACTCGAGCTGCGCTTCGAATTCGGGCTCCGTGCCGAAGTCCCACGCCATCGTCCGCTCCTCCCCCCTCGTGGTCCCGGTTCGTGCGTGACAGGATACGGCATAATGAATTAGCTGATTCGGGGAGTCGGCATGGAGCTGGAAGGAAGGGTCGCAGTCGTGACGGGCGGCGGCTCGGGCCTCGGGGAGGCGCTGTGCCGGCGGTTTGCGAAAGACCCCGCGGAGGGAGTCGCAGTCGTCGACTTGGATCACGACGCCGCCCGCCGCGTTGCCGACGAAATCGGTGGCCTCGCCGTGCGCGCTGACGTCGGCAATTGGGATGACGTGCTACGCGCGGTCGAGCAGACCACAGCCGCGTTCGGACCAGTGGACGTCATGGTGTCGAACGCGGGCATCGGAGTGCCATCCGATCCCTTCACGGACGACGCAACGTGGGAGCAAGCCTGGCGCGTCCACGTGATGTCGAACGTGTACGCGGCTCACGCCGCCGTGCCCGGCATGCTCGAGCGCGGAAGCGGCTACCTCGTCACGACTGCGTCCGCGAACGCGCTGCAGACGAACCCTATTGCGATGGCGTATGCCGTCACCAAGCGCAGCTTGCGGTGGCGGAATGGCTTGCGTACACGTATCGCAGCGCGGGGATCCGCGTGTCGTGCTTCTGTCCGAAGGGAATGCGGACGGCCATGACCGCGCATTCACCTTACGCTGAAGATCCCGTCGTGCAGCTCGCGATGGTCGGCGCCGTGACGGCCGACGAGGCCGCGGCCAGCATCGTCAATGGCATGCGCGAGGAACGCTTCTTGATCCTCACTGAGGACTGGGTGCTCGACGACTTCCGCGCCAAGGCTGCCGACTACGAGCGATGGCTCGGCAGGCTCGCCGATTTCCACGACGAGTTGCTCTCCCACGTCGGTGTGCCAACGAGGTAACCGCCGCATGAAGTTTCTCGTGCTCCTGCCGAACTGCATGCACGTCACCGCTGTCACCCAACCGTGGGAGCATTCGCTCACCGGCGCCGACATCGCGTTGGTGGCCCGCGAGGCTGACGCGCTCGGGTTCTGGGGCGTCGCGCTCCCGGAGCACTACCTGACCCCGACAGATCACCTCGACCTGTCGGGCGACCACTATTTCCACGCGTCGACGGCGCAAGGGTTCGTTGCTGGGTCGACGACGAGTGTGCGGGTGGGATCGCTCGTCACGATCCTGCCGCTGCACCACCCCGTCGTCATGGCGAAGGCCGTCGCGACCCTTGACTGGCTGAGCGGCGGGCGAGCCTTCTTTACGTTCGGGTTGGGTTGGATGAAGGAAGAGTTCGACGCGCTCGACGTGCCATTCGAGCGCCGGGGGCGGCTCGCCGACGAGTATCTCGCGGCGATCCACGAATTGCTCGACGAGGACCGGCCCTCGTTCCACGGACCGACGATCGACTTCGGCGACGTTGCGTTCGGTCCCAAGCCGATCCAACGCCCGCATCCTCCTCTGTGGCTGGGCGGCGACGCGGACGCCGTCATCCGGCGAGCCGCCCGCTTCGGCGACGGATGGGCGCCGTGGCTGACCGCGCCCGACGAGCTCCCCGCCAAGCTCGAGCTCCTGCGCTCGCAACCGGAGTGGGACGACCGACCCTTCGACGTCTTCTACTCCCTCGCCGCCCTCAAAGTCGGCGTCGGCCACAGCCTCCGGAATGGGTCTGACGCGCCGGTCGAGCACGACCGCCAAGCCACGATCGACAGCTGCGGGATGCTCGCGGACAACGGTGTGACGCACACGTGGGTCACTCCGCCGCCGCTCGACGGGCTCGAGGCTTACCTCGACCACCTGCGGTGGGTGGCAGAAGAGATCATGCCCGCCTGCAGGTGACTGCGGTCAGCGTGCTTCCTGCGCGCTCGGCTCTTTGGGGAGTCCGAGCACCGTCTCGCCCAGAATGTTGCGCTGCACCTCGGAGCTGCCCGCGTACACCGTGCCCGAGCGCGCGTTCAGGAGGAACACGTTCGTCCACGACGCGGTGTCGTTGGGCACGCCCGGATCGTCGGTGCGGTAGGCGCGCGCGGGGCGCCGGCCCTCCGGGACCAGGCCGCGCGCGCCCATGATCGCCATTGCGAGGTCGCTCGCCTGCTGGTGGTACTCGCTCCAGTAGAGCTTCGAGATCGACGCCTCGGGCCCGAGAGCGCCGTCGCGCAAGTACCCGGTCAAGATGCGATAGCCCAGGTACCGCATGGTCTCGACCTTCATGTAGCACCAAGCGAGGCGATCGCGCACGAGCGGGTCGTCCGCGCACCCGTACTCACGGGCGAGCGCGAACAGCCGGTCGAGCTCGGCGCGGAACAGAATCGGGTTGATCGCCGCCTCCTCGCCCCGCTCGTGCCCCAGCAGCGTCATCGCGACCGCCCAGCCCGCGTTCACTTCCCCGACGACGTTGTCGGCGGCGGTCCGGGCGCCGTCGAAGAACACCTCGTTGAACTCGGTGTCGCCGTTCAGCATCTCGATGGGACGGATCTCGATGCCGGGCTGGTCGAGCGGGCACAGCAGGAACGAGATCCCCTTGTGCTTCGGCGCGCCGGGATCGGTGCGAGCGAGCACGAAGATCCAGTTCGCGACCCGGGCGCGCGACGTCCAGATCTTCTGTCCGTCGATGACCCACTCGTCGCCGTCGAGGGTGGCCCGCGTCGCCAGCCCGCCGAGATCGGACCCCGCGTTGGGTTCGGAGTAGCCCTGGCACCACCGGTCCTCGCCGGAGAGGATCCGGGGCAGGAAGCGCCGCTTCTGCTTCTCGGTCCCCCACCGGAGCAGCGTGTTGCCGACCATCTTGAGCCCGAAGGTGTCGCTGGGGACGCCGGCGGGCACACCGGCGCGGGCGAGCTCTTCGGCCAGCACCACCTGCTCGAGCTTCGTGAGCCCGCCGCCGCCATACTCCGCCGGCCACGCCACGCCGAGGAAGCCGTGCTCGTACAGCGTGCGCCGCCACTCCTCGGCGAACCGCTCGGCGGCTTGGGCGTCGAGCGCGCCGATGCCCTGCCAGTCATCGGGCAGCTGCTCTGTCAGGAACGCCCGGACCTTCTCCCGGAACGCCTCGGCCTCGGGCGGGTAGCGCGGATCCATTAGACGCGCTGGTCCGCCCCGTCCGACAGCGACTCGGCGAACCCTCGAGGCAGCGGTTCGAACTCGGGATCCCGCTTCTCGGTGTAGCTCGCGATGCCCTCGGCGAAGTCGGGCTCGCCGGCGAAGCGCTCCATGATCGCCAGGGTGCGCGCCCACGACGCCTCGAAGTCGACGCCGAGGTCGGCGTACACCTGGTAGCGGACGGCCGCCATCCCGCGCGGCGACGAGAAGCGGGCCAACTCTGTCGCGTAGCCGTGGGCTTGGACCAGGAGCTCGTCCGGGTCGCAGAGCCGGCTCACGAGGCCGATGGCGTGCGCCTCCTCGGCGTCGAACACGCGCCCGGAGAGCAGCAGGTCGAGGGCGCGCTCCACGCCGATGAGGCGCGGCAGCATCCACGAAGTCCCGTACTCGGCGCCGAGGCCACGCCGGGTGAACGAGGTCGACATGCGGGCGCCGCGGGCTGCGAACCGCACGTCGCAGTACATCGCCTGGATGAGGCCGATGCCGGCGCATGCGCCGTTGATCGCCGCGATCATCGGCTTGGGCAGGCTGAGCGCGTAGTGCATCGGCCGTCGGCCGGCGCGAAGCAGCTCGCCTGCCGCCGCCGTGTTCTGCAATGACGCCATGTCCATGCCGGGGCAGAACGACGTCCCGGCGCCGGTCACGACGATGGCACGTACATCGGGCGACGCCATCGCCTCGTCGAGCAGCTCGAAGTAACGGTGCTCCATCGGGATGCTCCACGCGTTCTTGCGCGCCGGGTTGTGCAGGGTGAGCGTCGCAACGCCGTCGGCGACGTCGTAGCGGACGAGATCTTCGTGCGCGTCCATGTCAGAGCTCGGAAGCCCATTCGCCGCGTGCGATGGCGTGTGCGTGCACGGAAAGGCGTGGGACGAGGGTCTCGAAGATCGCATGACTGGGGTTGTCGCTGTCTCCGTGCACGTAGCGGTAGTACGAGCCTTCGACGATGCAGACGAGCTTGAACACGGCGAGCACCATGTAGAAGCGCACGCTGGCCACGGACCGCCCTGTCCGCGCTTCGTATCGCTCCGCGAGCTCGGCGCGACGAACCATGCCCGGGAGGTGCGTGATGTTGTTCTCGAGGACGGGCTCCTCGCCGTCTTCGGCCCACTGCGCCAGCACCCACCCGAGGTCCACGAGCGGGTCGCCGATCGTGGCCGTCTCCCAGTCGACGATGGCGACGAGCCGCGCCGGGAGCTCGCGAGCGAACATCACGTTGAAGAAGCTGTAGTCGCCGTGCAGGATCGCCGGCGCGCCCATCTCGGGCCGCTCCGCGGCGAGCCACGCCGCCACCTCGTCGAGGCCGGGGATCTCGCGCGTCCGGTACTGCTCGAGCTGTCCCAGCCACCGGTCGACCTGGCGCTCGAGGTAGCCATCGGGCTTGCCGAAGCCCTCGAGACCCGCGGCGCGCCAGTCGACGCCGGCGAGCTCCGCGATCCCGTCGACGAGCTCCGTCCCCAGGCCTCGTCGGGACACGGGCTCGTCGAACGGTGGCCCCAAGGGCAGCTCGGGGCTGAACCCGTCGACGTGGTCCATGACGTAGAAGCGTCCGCCCATCACCGCCTCGTCGTCACACGCCGCGACCGGACGCGGGTGCGGAACCGCTGTGCCCTCGAGCGCGGTGAGGAGGCGGTACTCGCGCTGCACGTCGTGGGCCGACGGCGCGTTCTTCACGCGTGGCGGCTGACGAAGCACCCAGCGGTACGGGCCCCGGCGTAGCTCGAACATCTGGTTGGACGTCCCCGTGGCGGTGGTCGGCGTCACCTCGAGCGAGTACTCCGCGCCCGGTAGATGCTCGTCGCACCAGGCGGCGAGCCGTTCGGGCACGGTGGGACGGGTCACGGGGACGGCTGCGGACATTCGTCTAGATCTTGCAACTAATTAGCGCGTGGGGCAACCTGTGGCGATGGGCCGGCTCGACGGACGGGTGGCGATCGTCACCGGCGGCAACGGCGGCATCGGCTTCGGGCTCGCCGAGGCGTTGCTCGACGCCGGCGCGATCGTTGACATCTGGGGCCGCGACGAGGAGAAGACCGCCGTCGCGCTGAAGCGGCTCGCCACGCCCGGTCGCCCCGATGTCACGGGCCGGCGCTGCGACGTGTCGGTCGAGGCCGACGTCGAGCGGGCGCTCGCCCAGACCGTCGCCGAGCACGGGCGCGTCGACGTGACGGTGGCCAACGCCGGGCTCGGCCACTTCGTACCGTTCCTCGACACGACCCTCGAGGACTGGCGTCGGGTCACGACCGTCGACCTCGACGGCGTCTTCCTCAGCTTCCGCGAGGCGGCCCGGCACATGAAGGACGCGGGCGGCGGCGCGCTCGTCGCGGTGTCGTCGATCTCTGCACTGCACGGCACGCCCCGCCACGCCTCCTACGCCGCGAGCAAGGCAGGGATCCTCGGGCTGGTGCGCAGCGCCGCCGTCGAGCTGGCGCGCTACGGCATCCGCGCGAACGCGCTGCTGCCGGGATGGATGGAGATCGAGACGCATCCCGAGATGCGCGAGAGCGAGCGATTCGTCGGCGTCACGACCCAGCGGACACCCGTCCGGCGCTGGGGCACGCCCGAAGACCTTCGGGGCGCGATCGTGTTCCTCGCCGACCCCGCGAACATCTTCCACACCGGCGACACGATCGTCGTCGACGGCGGTTACACGATCCAGTGAGCTCGCCGTCTATTAGTTGACGATCAAGCGTCCGCCTTCCAGCATCAGGGTGGAGCCCGTGACATAGCGAAGGTCCTCGCTTACGAGCGCGACAACGGCCCGGCCGATGTCGACTTCGGCGTCGCCCATGCGGCCCAACGGAATACTGGCGAGGACGTGATCGAACTGCTTCGGGTTCTTGCGTGCCCACGCCTCAGCGGCAGGTGACATTGATGCCGGGCAGACCACATTGACTCGAATGCCGAACGGCCCGAGCTCGCGTGCCGCGACCCGGCTGAGCCCGCGGATCGCTTCCTTCGCCATCGCGTACGAGGCGAACGTCGGCGCGCCTTCGATCGCGGTCGACGAGCCGAGGTTCACGATGCTGCCCCCCTTGCGCTCGAGATACGGCAGCGCGGCCTGCATCGCATAGAAGGTGCCGAGCACGCCGGTGCGGTACGCGAGGTCCACGTCATCGTCGGTCGTGTCCCGGAACGTCTGCTGGACGCTGTCCTGGGCATTATTCACGAGGATGTCGATCGTGCCGAACCTCGCCACCGTCGCGTCGACCATGCGGTCGACGTCGGCTCGGCTGCCGACGTCGCACGCGACCGCGGCCGCAGTGCCGCCCGCGGCCTCGACCTCCTCCTTGACCGCTTCGACCTTCGCGGCCGTCCGTCCGGCGAGCGCCACGCACGCGCCCTCCTTGGACAGGGCGAGCGCGATCCCCCGCCCGATCCCCTGCCCCGCGCCCGTCACGATGGCGGCTTTCCCCTGCAGACGAGCGTTCACGGCCTTCCCCCTATCCGTCGGAATAGCTAATTGATTATGCTAGATACCGTGCCCGGCACCAGGGGGGACGACCGGTTGGGCGAGCGGATCGAACGGGTCGAGGCGCGGCTCGAGATCGGCCAGCTGCCGATCCGCTACGCCCTCGCCGTCGACGCCCGCGACCTCGACGCGTGGGTCAGCCTGTTCGTCCCCGACGTCGACGTGGGACGCCACGGTCGCGGCCGCGAGGCGCTGCGTGCGGTGATCGAGCCGCAGCTGCGGTGGTTCTACCGGTCGGTCCACCAGATCTGCGGCCATCGCATCGACCTCGTCGACCCCGACACGGCTCGCGGCGCGGTGTACTGCCGGGCCGAACACGAGGTCGGGGACCGCTGGATCGTGATGGCGATCTGCTACTTCGACGACTACCGGCGCGTCGACGGCGAGTGGCTGTTCGCGCGCCGGGCCGAGCGCCACTGGTACGCCGCAGACGTGAACGAGCACCCGCAGGCGGTCGGCTTCGACAGCTGGGGCACGAGCCGAAGGCCGCCACAGCTGCCGCATGAGTTCGAGACGTGGACGCCGTTCTGGCATCCCGACCCGGAACGTTCCGTACCGACACACGCACCATGAGGGGAGACTCGCCCGTGGAGACTTCCGACACCGACACGCGGCCCGCCGTCGAGTTCGACCATCACTCGCCCGAGTACGCGCGCGACTTCATCGAGCAGTACTCGCAGCTGCATGCGAAGTGTCCGATGGGGTGGTCGGACCAATACGGCGGATACTGGGTCGCCACACGCTACAACGACGTCGCCTTCGTCGCCCGCGACGACGAGACCTTCTCGTCGCGCCACGACATCCCGAACGACGGGAAGTCCTACACGGGCATCACGCTCCCGTCGCCGCCGAATCGGTCGACTCCGATCGAGATGGACCCGCCCCAGTTCCCGAAGTACCGCCGCATCCTGAACCCGCCGTTCGCGCCGGCGGCGATCGAGCGCCTCAAGCCGCTGATGCGCGAGTACACGACCTGGTGCCTGGACCAGAAGATCCAGAGCGGTGAGATCGACTTCGTTCTCGACCTCGCCAACCCGGTCCCGGCGATGGCCACGCTCGTCTTCCTCGGGCTCCCGATCGAGGAGTGGGAGCGCATCGCGACGCCGTTCCACGACATCGTCGCCCACCCGCCCGGTAGCGCCCAGTACAGCCACGCCGTCGAAGGAGTCTTCGAGAACCTCGCTCGCTGCGAGACGGTGATCGCGGAGCGAAAGCGCGAGCCGCGCGACGACCTCATCACGCGGCTGGTCCAGGCCGAGATCGAAGGCGCGCCCATCCCCGACGACGAGATCGTCGAGATCTGCAGCCTCGTGCTCGGCGGCGGGGTCGACACGACGACTGGGTTGATCGGCCACGCCCTGAACTATCTGGACCAGCATCCCGAGGTCCGGCCGCGCCTGCACGACGACCCGGCGTTCATGGCGTCGGCGGTCGAGGAGTGGCTGCGCTACTACTCACCCACCCAGGCGCTGGCGCGCACGGCGACCCGCGACGTCGAGGTCGGCGGCCAGCTCGTGAAGGAAGGCGAGCGGGTGCTGATCTGCTGGGCGGCCGCCAACCACGACCCGGACGCGTTCGACCGCCACGACGAGATCGTCCTCGAACGCTTCCCGAACCGCCACGCCGCCTTCGGGCTCGGCGCCCACCGCTGCCTCGGATCCAACTTCACCCGGGCGGAGATCACGATCGTGCTCGAGGAGGTGCTGCGCCGGATGCCCGACTACAAGCTCGTGCCGGGCGGCGCAGTGCACTACGAGGACATCGGCACGGTGAACGGGTGGGCGCGCATGCCGGCGACCTTTACGCCCGGCCCCCGCGTCGGGGACGGTACGTTGCCCGGCGTATGAGTGAGTCGCCGGGCTCGCTGTTCGACCTCACTGATCGCACCGCGCTCGTCACCGGCGGCAGCCGCGGCCTCGGACGCGCGATCGCCTTCGGCTTCGCCGCCGCCGGCGCCGATGTGGTCGTCGTGAGCCGCAAGCTCGACGCCTGCGAGGCCGTCGCGCAGGAGATCGAGGACACCACCGGGCGCAAGGCCCTCCCCTACGCGTGTCACGTCGGGCACTGGGACGAGCTCGACGGGCTGGTCGACGCCGCCTACGAGCGCTTCGGCAAGGTCGACGTTCTCGTGAACAACGCCGGCATGTCGCCGCTGTACGACCACGTCGTCAACGTGAGCGAGGACCTCTACGACAAGGTGCTCGACGTCAACCTGAAGGGCCCGTTCCGGCTCACCGCGCTCGTCGGCACCCGCATGGCCGACGGCGACGGCGGGTCGATCATCAACGTCAGCAGCGTCGGCGCGATCCGGCCCGCCGCGGACATCGTCCCGTACTCCGCCGCCAAAGCCGGCCTCAACGCGATGACGACCGCGTTCGCGCACGCGTTCGGGCCCAAGGTACGCGTGAACTGCATCATGCCGGGCAGCTTCATGACCGACGTGACGCGAGCCTGGGACCTCGAGGCGTTCGAGCAAACCGCGCAACAGTTCGCGCTGCGGCGGGGTGGCGACCCGCAGGAGATCCTCGGGACGGCGCTGTACCTGGCGAGTGACGCGTCGAGCTACACCACCGGCGCGGTCCTGCGCGTCGACGGCGGGATCCCGTAATGGCCGGGCCGCTTTCGGGCGTGCGCGTCGTCGAGCTCGTCGGGATCGGCCCGGGACCGTTCGCGGCCATGCTGCTCGCCGACGCCGGCGCCGAGGTGTTGCGCGTCCACCGCGCCGACCGGGCGGCGAAGGGCCATGATCCGCAGGATGCGCCGGTGCTGAACCGAAGCCGGCGGTCCGTCGGCATCGACCTCAAGCACCACGAGGGCGCCGAGACGCTGCTGGGCCTGGTCGAACGGGCCGACGCGCTCATCGAGGGGTTCCGGCCCGGGGTCATGGAGCGCCTCGGCGCGGGCCCGGACGCGTGCCGGGCGCGCAACCCGCGCCTCGTGTACGGGCGGATGACGGGGTGGGGCCAGGAGGGGCCGCTGGCGCACGCCGCCGGGCACGACATCGACTACATCGCGGTGGCCGGCGCGCTCGCCCACTTCGGCCGCGAAGGCGCGCCGCCCACTCCGCCGCTCAACCTCGTCGGCGACTTCGGCGGCGGGGGCTTGTACCTGGCGTTCGGGATCGTGTGCGCGGTGCTCGAAGCGCGCACCTCGGGCGAGGGCCAGGTCGTCGACGCCGCGATGGTCGACGGCGCGGCGTCGCTCATGGCGTTCATCTGGGGCCTGCGCTCGGGCGGTCGCTTCACGGAGGTGCGGGGCACCAACTTCCTCGACACCGGCGCGCACTACTACGACACCTACGAGTGCGCCGACGGGGAGTACGTGGCCGTGGGCGCGATCGAGCCGCAGTTCTACGCCGAGCTGCTCGACCGGCTCGGGCTCGCCGGCGAGCCCTTACCCGACCAGCACGACCGCGCCGCGTGGCCGGAGCTGAAGCAGCGCCTGGCGGACGTGTTCCGCACCCGAACGCGGGAGGAGTGGACCGCGCTGCTGGAGGGCTCGGATGCGTGCGTGGCGCCCGTGCTCACGATGTCGGAGGCGGCCGAGCATCGGCACCTGCGCGCCCGGGGCACGATCGTCGAGGTCGACGGCGTGCTGCAGCCTGCGCCCGCCCCCCGCTTTTCCCGCACCCCGTCCGACCCGCCGTCGGCCCCCGCCCGTCCCGGCGAGCACAGCCGGCAGGCCCTCGTCGATTGGGGGTTCGACGCTGCCGAGGTCGAGCGGCTGCACGAGGCCGGCGCCGTCGTCGCGGCCCCCGAGGCCGTTGCCTCCGAAGTCGTCAAATAGGTAAACTCATTAGGCCAAAAGCGCACCGCCGCCGGTCGCGGGGGAAAGAAGCCATGTACAAGCTCTTCAGCGTCGACGACCACATCGTCGAACCGCCCGGCGTGTGGAGCACTCGGGTACCGGCGAAGTACCGCGACCGCGCCCCCCACGTGATCGAAGAGGACGGACGCGAGTTCTGGGTCTACGAGGACCAGCGCATCCTCACGATGGGGCTCAACGCCGTAGCCGGGATGCCCCGCGACCAGTGGAACATGGAGCCCGCCCGGTTCACCGACATGATCCCCGGGTGCTACGACCCCAAGGAACGCGCCCAGGACCTGTTGTCACAAGGCGTCCTCGCCAGCGTCGCGTTCCCGACCCTGCCCCGGTTCGGCGGGATGCTCTTCAACAGCTTCAAGGACAAGGACCTGGCGTCCGCCTGCGTGTCGGCGTGGAACGACTTCATCATCGACGAATGGTGCGCCGGCGGTCCGCCCGGGATGTTCGTGCCCATGATCATCTGCCAGGTCTGGGACCCGAAGCTCGCAGCGGCCGAGATCGAGCGCTGCGCGACGAAGGGCGCGAAGGCGTTGTGCTTCACCGAGAACCCGGTGGGCGACGGGCTCCCGTCCTTCCACGACACCGAAGGATTCTGGGGCCCGCTCTTCGGCGCGTGCCAGGACGCCGACCTCCCCGTATGCATGCACATCGGCTCGAGCGGCTACATGCCGCTCATCGACCCGGCCGCCCCGTTCACGACGACGATCTCGGCCGCCACCGCCAGTGGCCAGCTGGCGATGACGAACATGCTCATCAGCCCCATCCCGCTGCGCTTCCCGAAGATCAAGCTGGTGTGGTCAGAAGGCGGCATCGGGTGGGTCCCGGCGATCCTCGAGCGGGCCGATCGCCAGGTGGAGCGGCACGAGGGGTGGGCCGGTCACCTCGACATGAAGCCGTCCGAGATCTTCCAACGCAACATGTGGTGCTGCATGGTCGAAGAGCCGCTCGGGCTCACGTTCTACCCCCACATCGGCGCCAACAAGATCCTGTCCGAGACCGACTATCCGCACGCCGACACCCCGTACCCGCACACGCAGAAGGCGTACGCGGAGCTGTTCGACGGGGTCCCCGACGACGTGGTCGAGCTCGTGAGCCACGCCAACGCCGAGAAGGTCTTCAACTGGACGATGGCCGACGAGTCGTTGCTCATGTCGCCCGACGTCTCCTCGTGGCGGGCGTCGCTGGAAGCCGACGAGTTCGCGGCGATGAAGAAGCGCCATGACATTGACGGCGTCGAGGCCGCGACGATCGAAGTGAAGCCGGGTGACACCTGCCGGGTGATGGTGCAGAAGGCGGCCCTCTACGAGGAATGCGGCGCGATCGTCGGTGCCGACGGCGTCTGCGAGGAGGGGCACGCAGCCACATAGCCGCCCCTGCGCTGCACCCGACAGAATGATGCGCGCATGAACGTCGCGATGCTGCTCGAGATGGCCGCGGACGGGCTCGGCGATCGTGTCGCGATCGGCGCCCTCGACGACGGGCTGACCTTCACCGCCCTTCGCGACCAGGCAGGACGCGCCGCCGAACGCGTTCGCGGCACTGAGGCGACGACCCTCGCCCTCCTCGAGCCCAACGGACCGATGGTGCCGGTGGCGCTATTCGGGTCGGCGTGGGCGGGCTGCAGCTACGCCCCGGTGAACTACCGGCTCCCTGATGATGCGATCGAGCAGCTGCTCGACCGCCTCCAGCCTGCCGTCGTCGCGACCTCCGACGAGTGGCTCGCCCCGGGCGGGACCACCGCGCCGCCGCCCGAGTACCTGCCCGAACCGGAACGCCCGGCGGTGCTGCTCTTCACGAGCGGGACCTCGGCGGCTCCCAAAGCCGCCGTGCTCGGGCACGACCACTTGACGTCGTACGTGTTCACAACCACCGAGTTCGGGTCGGCGGGCGAGGACGAGGTCAACCTGCTGGCGGCGCCGCCCTTCCACGTCGCCGGCGTCGTGGCCGTCTTGACGTCGGCGTACGCAGGCCGCCGGATCGTGCCGCTGCCGACCTTCACCCCCGAGGCGTGGATCGAGACCGCGCGGCGCGAGCGCGTCACGCACGGATTCCTCGTGCCGACGATGCTGGCGCGCATCGTGGAGGTCATGCAGAACGACGCCGACGCCCGCGTTCCGAGCCTGCGCCGGCTGACCTACGGCGGCGCGCGGATGCCGCCGTCGGTGCTCGAGAGCGCCCTGACCCTGTTCCCGGAGACGGGCTTCGTGAACGCGTACGGCCTCACCGAGACCTCGTCGACGGTGTGCATCCTCGACCCCGACGATCATCGCGAGGCGTTCGAGAGCAGCGATCCCGCGATCCGGCGTCGCCTTGAATCCGCCGGTCGCCCGATCCCCGGCATCGAGGTGCGGATCGACTGCGCCGGTGAGGCCGCCGCACCCGGGCAAGCGGGCGAGATCCTCCTCCGCGGCGAGCAGGTCTCGGGAGAGTACGTCGCCTCGGACTCCAAGCGCGACGAGCTCGGATGGCTGCGCACCGGCGACCTCGGCTACGTCGACGACGACGGCTATCTTTTCGTGGTCGGCCGCGCCGACGACATGATCATCCGCGGCGGCGAAAACCTCTCCCCCACCGAGATCGAGGACGTGCTGCTCCAGCACCCCGAGGTCGCGGCTGCCGCCGTGGTCGGCCTGCCCGACGCGGAATGGGGCGAACGCGTCGCCGCGATGATCGTCTGGCGCGCGAGCGCCGGCGCGCCCGCCGTCGATGACCTGCGGGCCTGGGCCCGTGAGCGCCTCGGATCGCTCAAGACCCCGGAGCTGCTCGTCGCCTGCGAGGAGCTGCCGATCACCGCCACCGGCAAGATCGTCCACCGTGACGTCCGCGCCGCCCTGGAAAGCCGCCGGGGAATCAGCTAACCTAGTTATATCTATTCCCGGACGGCCTGGTTCCGCACCCGATGACGACCGCGACCGCCGAGCTGGCAACCCTCGACGAGCACCTCGACGCCCTCGTCGCCAAAGCGCCGCACGCACGCGACGACCTCCATGCGTTCTGGGGCGAGCAGTTCGACCTCGGACTCGCGTGGGTGCACTTCCCCGTCGGCTACGGCGGGCTCGGCCTCGACCCCGAGTACCAGCTCGTGATCGACGAGCGTCTCCGCGACGCCGGCGTCCCATCGAACTTTCTCGACAACTCGATCGGCATCGGCATGTGCGCGCCCACGATCGTCAGCCACGGCACAGAGGCGCAGAAGCGCCGGTACCTACGGAGCATCTACTCCTGCGACGAGATCTGGTGTCAGCTGTTCAGCGAGCCGGGCGCGGGATCCGACGTCGCTGGCTGCTCGACGCGTGCCGTGCGCGACGGCGAGACGTGGCGAGTCGATGGGCAGAAGGTGTGGACAAGCCTGGGTCATCTCGCGCGCTGGGGCCTGCTGCTGGCCCGGACCGACCCCGATGTGCCCAAGCACAAGGGCCTGACGATGTTCGTGGCCGACATGCACGCGCCCGGTGTCGAGGTCCGTCCGCTCCGCCAGATGACCGGCGAGGCCGAGTTCAACGAGGTGTACTTCACCGGCACCGAGATCCCCGATGATGAGCGCGTTGGCGCCGTCGGCGAGGGCTGGCGGGTCGCCCTGACGACGCTCATGAACGAACGCGTCGCGATCGGTGGCCACACGCCGCCCCGGGGATCAGGCCCGATCGACACCGCGCTGCGGACGTTCGCCGAGCACCGGGACCAGCAATCTCCGGTTCGCCGCGATCTCCTGATGCAGCTCTGGATCGAAGCGGAGGTCATCCGCCTCACGAACATTCGAGCCGAACAGCTCAGGGAGCTGGGAACACCGGGCCCGGAAGGTTCGATCAGCAAGCTCGCGCAGTGCGAGTTCAACAAGCGTTGCTACAGCTTTTGCGTGTCGATGATGGGGCCGGAGGGGACGCTCTTTCCACACGGGTACGAGCTCCGTGCCGGTGAGGACAGCTCGTTCAACAGTCCTGACCCCACGCGAGCTTTCCTCCGGGCGCGCGCGAACTCCATCGAAGGCGGTACCTCGGAGAACATGCGCAACATCCTCGGCGAGCGCGTCCTCGGGCTCCCGAAGGAGCCGGATGCGTCGCGTGACGTGCCGTGGAAGGACGTCCCCCGGTCAGGATGACTTCGAGCGGCAGTGCGTGCCCTCCGGCGGGAGCGTGCCGCGCAGCAGGTAGCCTGTCT
>JBKOXV010000063.1:0-10002 GCA_046725105.1 bacterium
CCCACTGGCGGGTCGCCATGACGCGGAGCAGCCAGCCGAACAGCAGCCCGGCGAGGCACACCTCGAGTGGATAGATCGTGAGCCCGTCGCCAATGAACAAGATCGACTCGTGGCTCGACAGGTTCTTGACGAAGGGATACCACGGGGCCGTGAGCGGATCGCCCACTACCGCGAAGAACACCACCGCGTAGAGCCCGATCACCGGCCGGATGACGGAAATGGCGGCTACCAGCACGAAGAGCAGGAACGCGAGCGAGAAGGGCGTCGGGAAGGTGCGCGAGGCGATCACCGCCATCGCGAACGTGACCGCGAGGCACAGTGCGTATGAGGACCACCACGATCGTCGGTGCCGGCGCTTCGCCGTGTCGACGTCGACGACAGTTCTGACGAGTACCGGTGAGGAAACGGTCGCGCCGAGCATCGTCATGCCGTCACACGAAGCGGGCGGTGCGCAGCGCCAGCGCGACCACAACGCTGAGCCCGAAGATCACGAGCATCCGGGTGGGACGTTGACGGCGCACCTCGCGGCCTCCGAGGAAGAAGCACAGGAGCAGGAACGCGATCCAGATCTTCATACGGCGGCGTCCTGGCGCGTCACGCGCCCGGGATGCGGTTGCGGATGATCCGAGGGATCTTGGTGTAGCTGCGGTTCAGGATGACGCCGAGCAGAGGCACCCCCTCCAGTGCCTCCAGTGCCGTCCTGACATCGCTCTCGGGCGTGACGCTCTGGCCGACGACGAGGGCGAGATATGGGCAGTTCTCCGCCAATGTCAGGGCCTCGCTGGTGGCATGCACGGCCGGAAGATCGACGAGCACGTGCTCGAACTCCTCATTGAGCTCGTCGAGCAGCTTCGTCAGCTCCGAGCTCCGGGCCAGGGACGGTCGCTCCGACGTCGTCGTGCTACCGGCCGGCAGGACTCGGAGGCCGGCGTTGCCGGTGACGTGAAGGGCCTGCTCGAGGGGCAGCTCGTCGCGCACCACATCGGCCACGCCCGGCACGTCCTGACCCGGCCAGTCCGAGGGTGACCACCAGTTGAGATCGACGATGCAAACTCGCTTCGCGAGCTCGGCGGTGAGAACCAGCGCCAGGGCTCGAGTCACGAAGGTGACGCCCTCGCCGCTGATGGCAGATGTGATGCCGAGCCGGTCGGGAAACTCGTCGTGGTCGCCGAGGCGCAGCCGAGCGAGCATATACCGGAGGCTCTCGGCGACCTCTGGTCTTGCCTGCTGGACGATCCCACCGACGTCGTCGAGCAGCGAGAGGCTGCCGTCCGGGCCGGTGACCCGGTCGTTGCCGCCCCGGGTGCGCCGGTCGCCGTCACCTGTCGTCCCGGGGCGGACCGTCGGCCGGCTGCCGCTCTGGCTGCTGCGCCGCGGGCTCGTCGTCACGTCCAGCACCTCTCGCACTCCCGTTCCACGCTCAGTTCGGCCATCCGGCCGACCCGGACGCCCGGCTGACGCGCCGTGCACCAGTGTTGCGCCCACGCGCCGACGCCGCCGTCGGTGTCGCTGGCACCGCTGGCGCGGGCGGCTTGCGTACGGTGGCCGGCTTGAGCGGCTTGACCTGGGCCGTGCGGGCCGGCGTGGGGGGCGGCGCCGTCGCGGGTGTCTTCACCGGCTTCACCTTGGGCTGCTTGGCCACCTTGGCCCTCGCCGGCCGCTTCCCGGATGAGTCCGGGACGACGGCGAGCAACCGGACGCCGAGGCGCTCCTTGACGTCAGCGGCGGTCTGGAGGCTGTGGTTCATGAGGGTGGCGAGGACCACGGCTCCGACGCTCAACAGCACGCCGAGGGCGACGAAGGTGGCGAAGCCGAAGACCATCGACTTGAAGCGTGCCTGGGGTGCCGTAGGCATTTGGGGCGCGTCGATCAACCGCAGCCGCTCACCGACGTCTGCCTTGGTCTGCTCGATGGCGAGCAGGGCGTCCTGTCGCTTGCCGACGGTGCTGTTGTAGTTGTCCTGGGCCTTCGTGAGCGCCGAGTTCAGCCGGGTGATTTCGCTCTGCTCGTCCTCGGGCCGGTTCCCGATGGCAGGGGCGGGATGGGCCTGGACGTACTCGTCGAGAGCCTTCTGGGCAGAGGCGGCGTCGGTCTCGTACGTGGCGATGAGACTGTCGAAGAAGGCCACGGCCGCCGTGCTCTGGCTCGACGCGGAGTCGATGATCGACTGGCTGAACGCGTCGATCGTGGCCTGCGCCAAACGCTGGGCGACGGCCGGATCCTGGTTCACCGACACGACGCGTACGAGGTTCGAGCCGTTCGGCGCCGACGACAGCGACGAGCGGATCCACGCCGGCGTGATGGTGCCGTTGGCGAGCGCCCCCTCGATGCCGGCGCGGGTGGCGACGTCCCTGATGAACTGATCGGTCTGGAGCGTGGCGTTGATCCGCTTGCTCGTGACCGCCGCCGGCGTCTCGAAGCTGTTGCCCTGGCTGTTGTCACCGGTGAGCGTGGACAGGATCGTGGAGCTCTCGACGTTGAACGTGCCGCTGGACTCGAACACCTTCTTGGTGCCGGACACCGAGACGAAGCCGACGACGGCCAACACCACGATCGGCACGAGGTAGAGCCACCAACGGCGGAAGAAGCTCTCGAGCAGGCGCAGCATCAGGGAGCGGGACACGCCGGAAACCTCGACATCCTGGTAGGGCTCAACGACCGAGCGCGGCACGTTCGGCCTTGTCACGGCCGGTGGTCGACCCTGACCCCGCCCGTGTTCCGGCTCACAGTACCCGCCCGTATGTCGAGCTTGTACGGGTCGTCCGGACCATTTGCGGGCCGTTCGGAAGTGTTCACCTCGCTACGCGTCGGGAGGAAATTCTCACGCTCAGCGTCGTCGGGCGGCGGTCCGACACCGGGACCGGTCGATTGTTACGATCCCGCGACACGGGCGGCCCCCGAACGCGGAGGTCGATGGATGCGACGGATACGCCACGCGCTGGTGGCGGCGCTGCTCGGTGCCGCGCTGATCACGGACAGCGGTGCGGCGAGTGCCGACAGCACCGCCATCGCCCCCCAGCGGGTCCTCGACACACGCACCGGTCTGGGCAGTCCGGCCGGACTCCTCGCGCCCGGTCGCACGCTGGTGCTGGCGGTCGCGGCCGCCAGCCACGCCGGGGCGTCGTCGGTCGCCCTCAACCTGACGGCCACCGACGGGGCGGCGCCCGGATTCCTGACCGTGTGGCCGTGCGGCCAACCGATGCCGGCCACATCGATCCTCAACTTCGTGCCGGGCCAAACCGTGGCGAATCTCGCGGCCGTCGGGCTCGGACCGGCCGGCGTCTGCCTCGCCGCGTCGGCGCCGGTACAGGTCGTCGCCGACCTCATGGGCTGGTTCACCGGTTCGGACGACTTCAGCGGGGCGCCGCCGACGCGCCTGCTCGACAGTCGAACCAGCCGTGACCCTCTGGAGGCGGGCGTGGAGCGCCGGTTGCCGCTGGGCAGGGGGGCCGGCTATCCCGACAGCTCCGGCGCGGCGGCCTTGAACGTCACCGTGGTCTCGGCGGAGGCCGACGGCTACCTGACCGTCTACCCGTGCGGGCCACGGGCGCTGGCGTCAACCGTCAATTTCCGTGCTGGAGAGATCGTGCCGAACTTCACGGTGGTGCCGTACACGGCGGGGGAGGTCTGCCTCTACTCGCTGGTCCGCACGGACGTCGTCGTAGACAGCTTCGGCTGGGGCGGTCGAGGGAACGGCTTGGCCCTCGAGTCGCCGTCACGATTGCTCGACACCCGCAACGAGATCGGCGCTACGACGGGCGCCGCCAGTCCCGCCAACACCGTGGCGCTCCGAGTGGCCGGGCGAGGCGGCGTGCCCAACGACGCGACCGGAGCCCTGCTGACCGTCACGGCCACCGGCGGCATCGCCGACGGCTATGTCACGGCCTGGCCGTGCGATCAGCCCCGGCCTCTGACGTCCATCCTGAACCTGCGGCCAGGACTGCTGCGATCGAACCTGGCCCTGGTGCACCTCTCGGAGCCCGACGGCTCGGTGTGCCTCTACGCGTGGACGGTGAACGGGTCCGCCGTCCATCTGGTGGCCGACGCCGTCGGCTGGATTCCCGGCACCATCAACCGGCCGCCGCCGCCCGCGGAGCCACCAACGCCTCCGCCGCCGTCGGGGGGCAGCGGGCACTTCGCCACGCTTCCGCCCGGCTCGGCGCTGCCGAGCGACGCCGACTGCGCGGCTCGGATCCGTTCGGCACCAGAGGTGCGTCACGCCAACGTGCCCTACAACCAGACCAAAGGGTTCGGCGCTCCGTCCAACCCGCCGGCGCCGCTCTACACCCGGGTGACGGGCAACTTTGCGGGGACCACTGACGAGATCCTCCAGTGGGGGGCGTGCAAGTGGGGTATCGATGAGGACCTGGTGCGGGCCCAGACAGCGAAGGAGTCATGGTGGGACCAGCGCAACGTCGGCGACAACGGCGAGTCCTTCGGAGTCCTCCAGGTTCGTCAGCCCTACATGAGTTGGGCGTTCAACCACGGCGTGGGCGACGCCCAGTCGTCGACCGCCTTCAACGTGGACGCCTCGCTCGCCGCCCGGCGGAACTGCTTCGAGGGCAATGAGACGTGGCTCAACACCGTCGACCGCGGCCGCGACTACGCCGCCGGTGATCTCTGGGGTTGTGTCGGCATGTGGTTCTCGGGACGGTGGTACACGGCGCCGGCCGTCGACTACATCAACGCCGTCCAAGCTTGGCTGAGTCAGCGCATCTGGGAGACGCCGGACTTCCTCGGATACGGCTGACGTACGCTTGGGGCGATGGTGGGCGGGAGGTCCGGGCCGCGAGCCGTACTCGGCATCGTCACGCTCGTCGTCCTCGCCGCCTGTTCCGGCGGAGGCGGGCTCTCGATCACGCCGAGCTCAGTGCCCAGCACAACGACGAGCACGAGCGGGCCCGCAACGACCGGACCGGGAGCCACCACGGCGGCGACCACGGCTCTGAGCGCGACGAGCTCGTCGCTTCCGGCCGGTCAGCGTCCATCACACTTCAACACCTTGGCCCCGGGCGCCACCCTGCCCACCGAGGACGAGTGCGCCGCCTGGGTGCGCCCCACTCCCGAGGTGCGCCGGTCGAACACCTCGTTCAACCAGACCAGGGGCCACGGCCCCCCGGCCGACCCACCGATGCCGCTCTATCACCGGGTGACGGGAAACTTCACGGGTACGACGGACGAGATCCTCCAGTGGGGGGCATGCAAGTGGGGCATCGACGAGGACATCGTGCGGGCCCAGGCGGCCAAGGAATCGTATTGGACGCAGACCAACGTCGGCGACAACGGTGAGTCGTTCGGGATCCTCCAGGTTCGGGTGCCGTACATGCGTTGGGCGTTCAACGACGACGTCGGTGACGCCAAGACGTCGACGGCCTACAACATCGACGCCTCGTTGGCGGCCCGCCGGAACTGCTTCGAGGGCAACGAGCCCTGGCTCAACACCACTGATCGCGGCCGCGAGTACGCCGCCGGCGACATCTGGGGCTGCGTCGGCATGTGGTTCTCCGGCCGCTGGTATACGTCCGACTCCGTCACGTACATCGACGCCGTGCAGGACTACCTGAAGAACAAGGTGTGGTCGACGCGGGACTTCCTCAACTACTCGGGCTGATACCCCTGCGGGTGCGTCGAGTGCCAGCGCCACGCTGACGACACGATCTCGTCGAGCCCGTAGCGGGGCTTCCAGCCGAGCAAGTCAGCGGCGAACCGGTTGTCGGCCCACACCGCGCTCGGGTCGCCGGCACGTCGTCCGACGTACTCGGCCGGGACGGGCCGCCCGATCACGTCCTCGGTGGCCTCGATCACGTGCTTCACGGAGGAGCCGGTGCCTGTGCCGAGGTTCACCGCCGCCGACTCGCCACCCGTCTCGAGGTGCTCGAGTGCGAGCACGTGGGCGTCGGCCAGGTCCTCGACGTGGATGTAGTCACGGATGGCCGTCCCGTCGGGCGTCGGGAAGTCGGTGCCGAAGACCTGCACCGGGGGCCGCAAGCCGAGGGCGGCCTTCATCACGAGCGGGACCAGGTTGAGTGTGACGCTGATGTCTTCACCGATGACGGCGTCGGCCGACGCGCCCGAGGCGTTGAAGTACCGCAGGCTCATCCACTGCAGGCCGGCCCGCTGGCCGTACCAGCGCAGCATCTGCTCGGACATGAGCTTGCTCTGCCCGTAGGGGCTCTCCGGTTGGAGCGGCGCGTCCTCGGCGACCGGTAGCCGGGCCGGCGTGCCGTAGACCGAGCACGAGCCGGAGAACACGAAGCGATGCACCGCCGAGTCCTCGATCGCCTCGAGCAGCCGAGCCGTGCCCACGACGTTGTTGCGGAAGTACTTGCCGGGCACCTGCATCGACTCACCGGCGTTCTTGTAACCCGCGAAGTGAATGACGCTGTCGACGTCGTAACCGGCCACGACGCGACGTACGAGCTCCACGTCAGCGATGTCACCGACGACGAGCGGTGCGCCGAGGATGGCCGCTTCATAGCCGGTCTCGAGGGAGTCGAGGACGACGACATCTCTGCGCTGCGCCCGCAGCGCCCGGACAGTATGGCAGCCGATGTAGCCGGCACCGCCGGTGACGAGGACCGTCATCGCGCCTGGTGCTCCATGAGCTCGGGAGCCAGCTCCGTGAGGTACCACACCGCCGTGTGGGCCAAGCCTTCCCGCAGCCGCACCTTCGGTTCCCAACCCAGGACCTCGCGGGCCAGTGAGATGTCGGGGCGGCGCACCTTGGGGTCGTCGGCGGGCAGCGGCTCGAAGACGATCTCCGAGAGGGATCCCGTGATGTCGATCACGGCTCTCGCCAGGTCGAGGATCGTGTGTTCTTCGGGGTTACCGATATTCATCGGCCCGACCCAGTCGGAGTCGAGCAGCCGCAGGATGCCGTCGACCTCGTCGTCGACATACGTGAAGGAACGGGTCTGTGATCCGTCCCCGTAGACAGTGAGCGGCTCGCCGGCGATGGCCTGGGCCATGAAGTTCGGAATGGCCCGCCCGTCTCCCGGCCGGAGGTACGGCCCGTAGGTGTTGAAGATCCGGACGATGCGGGCGTCGACGCCGTGTGTGCGGTGGTACGCCATCGTCATGGCCTCGGCGAATCGCTTGGCCTCGTCGTAGACGCTCCGGATGCCGACAGGGTTCACGTTGCCCCAGTACGACTCGGGCTGCGGATGCACGAGCGGGTCGCCGTAGACCTCGCTGGTGGAGGCCAGCAGGAACCGCGCCCCCTTGGCCCGGGCCAGGCCCAGGAGGTTGTGGGTGCCGAGGCCGCCGACCTTGAGCGTGGCGATGGGATGGTCGAGGTAGTCGCGGGGGCTGGCCGGGCTGGCGAAGTTCAAGACGGCGTCGACCTCGCCAGCAACGTGGACGTAGTCCGAGACGTTGTGATGCTGGAACTTGAAGGCGCTCCGGGCGAACAGGTCTTCGATGTTCTCGAGGCGGCCGGTGACGAGGTTGTCGATGGCGACGACCTCCCAACCGCGCTCGAGGAGGCGCCGGCAGAGGTGCGAGCCGATGAAGCCCGCCCCACCGGTGACGACGGCCCGGCCGCTCACCGGCCGATGCCGATGTACTGGAAGCCGAGGCGCCGCACCTCGTTGCGGTCGAGGAGGTTGCGGGCGTCGACGATGGTGGCGCCGGCCATGGCGTCGGCGACCTTGGTGAGATCGAGCCACCGGAAGTCGTCCCAGTCGGTGAGAACAGCCAGCACATCGGCGCCGTCGCACGCGCCGTAGGGATCCGATGCGAACCCGATGCCGGGGAGAGGCGCACTGACGGTCGGGTCGAAGGCGACGACCTCGGCGCCCTCCTCGAGGAGGCGCTGGATGATGGCCAGCGACGGCGAGTCGCGCCGGTCGTCGGTGCGGCCCTTGAAGGTGAGGCCCCAGACCGCGACCCGGATACCCGCCAGCTCGCCGGTGGCGCCGCGGATCTTGGCGACGACGCGCTCCTGTTGTTCCGTGTTCACGGCAATGACGCCGCGCAGGAGGCTGAAGTCGTAGCCGGCGTCCTCGGCGATGCGAACCAGGGCCTTGGTGTCCTTCGGGAAGCAGCTCCCGCCCCAACCGGGCCCCGGCTTCAGGAATTCTTGGCCGATGCGCTTGTCGGATCCGATGCCCACGACCACGTCGGCGACGTCGGCGCCCACATGCTCGGCCACGGCGGCGATGGCGTTGATGAACGAGAGCTTGGTGGCCAGGAAGGCGTTGGCGGCGTACTTGATGAGCTCGGCCGTGGCGGGGTCGGTGACGATGAGCGGCGCCGGGACACCGAGGTAGAGCGATGCAACTCGGATGGCGGCGCTCTGATCGTCGCTCCCCACGACGATGCGGTCGGGATGAAGGAAGTCGTGCACGGCCGTACCTTCCCGCAGGAACTCCGGATTGGAGACCACGGCGACGTCCGGTCGGCGGAGCACCCGCTCGACCACCTTGGTGGAGCCGACCGGAACCGTCGACTTGTTCACCACGACGGCACCCTCCAGGAGAAGGTCTCGGATCTCCGCCGCGGCCGCCTCGAGGTAGGTCAGGTCAGCGGCGCCGTCGAGTCCCTCTGGCGTCGGGACACAGAGGTAGACGAAGTCGGCGTCGGGAACGGCTTGCGTCGCACCGAGCACGAAGCGCAAGCGCCCGGAGCGCAGCCCGTCGGCGACGAGGTTCTCGAGCCCCGTCTCGACGATCGGGATCTCACCACGACTCAGTCGCTCGATTTTCTCGGGCACGATGTCGGCGCACACGACGTCGTGGCCGAGGTGGGCGAAGCACGCTCCGGTGGTGAGGCCGACGTACCCTGTGCCGACCACTGCAATCCGACTCATTCAGCACTTCTACCCTACGAGAAATCGCTGGTCGTTAGGTTGTTCGAACCAATTCGCCCGGGGCTCCGGCCCGGCGGACTGCTTCGACGACGCGCTCCTGGTCAGCCTCGTTGAGGTCGTGATAGAGGGGCAGGAGAA
Source organism: bacterium (assembly GCA_046725105.1). Classification (GTDB taxonomy): domain Bacteria; phylum Actinomycetota; class Acidimicrobiia; order Acidimicrobiales; family Ilumatobacteraceae; genus DASXAI01. The sequence continues at coordinate 8,948 of JBKOXV010000063.1, forward strand.
GCGACTGGAAAGCGAGACGCTCCGTGACCGGAAGGGCACGGTTCGCGAACCGAGTGCACTCCGGCTCGAGGTGGGCGGCGCGGATCGGACGGCCGGCGGCGATCTCGTGGTCGGCCAGCCACTGCACGAGCTCGTCGCGCCGCATCGGGAACCAGTCGTCGAGGATGATCCAGAAGCTCTGGAAGTTCGTCGTGCCGTGACGGGGATCGGCGACCGTACGGATGCCCGAGAGCTCGGCGAAGGCGGCCTGGTACGTTGCCGCCAGCTCCCGGCGTCGGGCCACGACGTCTGGCAGCGACGCCAGCTGGGCGAGACCCAGCGCGCCCTGGATGTCGGTCATCCGACCGGTGAACCCCGTCTCGACGTAGCCCTCGATCGGGAGGCCGAGGTGGCGCCCGAGGCGGCCGAGCCGAAGGCTCACGCCGTGCTCGCGCAGGCCGCGCAGGCGGTCGGCCCATTCCTCGCTCGAGGTCGTCACCATGCCGCCCTCGCCCGTGGTGAGGAGCTGCAGCGGATCGAACGAGAACGTCACCAGGTCCGAGTGCGCACCGATCAACTGGTCTCGGTACGTGGAGCCCAGCGCCGACGCGGCGTCCTCCACGACGGCGACGCCGCGCGGGCCGCAGAAGGCGTGGATGGCGTCGAGGTCGGCGGGCACACCGCCCTGGTGCACGACGACGACGGCGCGCGTCCGCTCTGTCAACGCCGCACCGATGGTGGCGGCTGACACACAACCGGTCTCGATGTCGACGTCCGCGAACACCGGGCGAGCGCCGATGTCGAGCACGGCACTAGTCGTGGCCGTCTACGAGAACGTCGGGACGACGACGTCGTCGCCCGGACGCACGCCCAGGACGATCAGCGCCAGATGCAGCGGACTGGTTCCGTTGGCGAGCGCGACGGCGTGCACGGCGCCGACGAGGTCGGCGAAGGCGCGCTCGAAGGCGGCGACGGCGGGTCCCTCGGCCATCCAGCCGCCCCGCACCACTGCGGCGGCGGCGACGGCGGCGTGTTCACTGACGGCGGGCCGGCTCAAGGGGATGGGCGGGCCACTC
>JBKOXV010000054.1:0-8798 GCA_046725105.1 bacterium
GTCACCGATGGCCCCATTCACCTTCGAGCACCGCCACCCGGGCCGGTCACCCCTCGGGCGATCATCCCTGAACGACTGTGGTCCGACGTTTTCACGACTCGTACCCTCCACGTCCTGCCGCCTCCGGAACCCGCCACCATCTCATCGACTTCCCGAGGCCCGTCACGTGTCGCACCGTCAACGGAGGCAGCCGAGTGGAGGCCCGACGGGACTCGTCGGGATCCACTCGTCGTGGCATCGTCTACAAACATCAGCCATTGACGTGACCTCGTCGTCATCGACGGTGGCGCCGGCGGGTCGGCAGCCGCCCGGGCTGTGTGTACGCCGCGACGCCCGTGTGCGGTTGGTCCAGCAGGGACCGCCGGGCGGCGACCGCACGTTCACCGGGTGCGTTCGGTCCACGGCGTTGATCGAAGTCGCACATTGCCGTTAACCGTTCGACCGGGCCATCGCGGCGGCGAAGGGCCGCCGTCGCGGTTGTGGCGGCCGCTGAGACCGACGACGTCCTCTGGCATGAAAGCGTCAAGGTGCAACACGGGTGGCCCACTTTTCGCGAGCCTGGACTCCTCGCGTCACGGGTCGATGGTCCGCACCAACAGCATGGTGATCGCACTGATGCCCGCCCCGCAGTGCCCCCGCTCGACAGCCTCGAGGAGGTCGACTTCCTGACGAACGAGACGGTGTGGGCGCGCTCGACGCGTCGCCCGCCCCGCTGGCCGTGGTGGGCGGAAGCGCCGCCGGCTGCGAACTGGCCCAGGGCTTCGCTCGGCTCGGCTCGACGATGACGATCATCGAGGGGCTCGATCGGATCCTGAACTTCGCCCTGCACGTCACCTCGCCGTAGGAGGACCCGTCAGCCTTCTTGACAGTACGTCGGGCGGCTGCTCCGCTCCCACGAGCGGCAGCACCACGTCGTACGATTCGTCCCCCGAACGCCCGCGGGAGCGCGAGGATCAAGGTGTCGAGCTCGGGCCAATCGAAGCCTTCGCCGAGGTACGAGCCGGTGGCGACCAGGACGATGCCGCTGTCGCGGATGCGCGCACCAATGGCCTTCGCTGACCGCGGCCCGGGCTTTCCTGCTGAGGCCGCCGCGCGGCACGGGCGCATGGTCGCCGAACTCGGCGAGTCTTGCGACGATCGCGTCGATGCGGTCTGTCCGCTGCGTCCGAACGAGCGGGTGGCACCGATCGAGACGGCCGAGTGGATGCCCCTGCTGTCTGCACCGTACGGCATTCGTCCGCGACGCGGGCGGCAAACACCGATCAAATCAAACATGGCTCGCCTCGTCCTTGCCTCACGCGTCGGGCACACGGACGACGCCGAGCAGGCGGCCTTCCGGCGTCGTGACGAGGATTTCGCCAACCCGCCGGGAGTGCATGCGCTCCAGCAAGGCGTCGAGCGGTTCGCTCGCCCGTACGGTGGTCGGTCCCGATGACATCGCCGTTTCCACCGCGGCGCTCGGGTGCCCAGCCGGACGGTCGGGCCTGACGCGGCCCAGGACAACACCCGATTCGTTCACGATGACCACGCTGCGACCGTTCGTTTCCCGAACCTCGCCGGCTCGCTGACCGACCGTCGCGGTCGGCGGGTCGGTGTCCATCGCGTCGACGGCGCGGCGCTCGGCCCCAGGGGCCCGCACGGTCGGGAGTCCGGCGGCGATCCAGTCGGCCTTGCCGCCGACGTAGTCGTAGACCTCATCGAAGCCGAGCTGCTCGAGCCGCCACGCGGCTCGTGGGCTCATGTCTCAAAGCGCGTCCCAGCAGTACACGACGATCGGTCGACTGCGGTCGAGAGCCGCCGTACTCGACGCGTCGAGCTGGCGGAGCGGCCCGTGCACCGCGCCGGCAAGTGCTCCTCGTCGTACTCGTCGCGCGGCAGCACCTCGACGAGCTGGGCGTCGCCATCGGCAACGAGCCGCTGAACGGTCTCGCGGTCAGCGGTTATCGGCATGACGCGCTCCTGTTTGGGAATGTCGACGTCATCTTGCCACGGTGGCGTCGGAGAGGAACGCTCTCCAGGCAAACCAGAAGGTGTCGACGTGCTCGACCGCGATGAGTCGCTCGCCGGCCAGGAAACCGGCGACGGCGAAGCCGAGGACGTCGAATAGCCGATGGCGTCACGCCCCCAGGCGTGGCCGGCCGCCGCCTGGCTGCTCGGGTTACGAACACTGCTCGGCCTCGACGCCGAACCCGACGGGCTGCGCAGCGCGCCCCACGTGCCCGAGCGTCTGGGACGCCTCCGGATCCGGCGCGTGGCAATCCGCGGCGGCCGCCCGGACACCCCGTGACCAGCCGAGGCCGCCGCTCGGAAGTCCGACGCCCCTCGCCGGGTTCCACTCGTCGTGGAACCCGGCAGCGTCTTCGAACAGCGACCAGCGACGCGACCTCGTCGTCATCGGCGGCGGCGCCGGCGGGCTGGCTGCCGCTCGAGCTGGTGCCCGCCAGAGCGCCCGGGTGCTTCTGGTCCAGCAGGGACCGCTGGGCGGCGAGTGCACGTTCACCGGGTGCGTGCCGTCGAAGGCGTGATCGAAGCCGCCCATCGCCGTGAAACCTTCGACCGGGCCATCGCCGCGGCGAGGACCGCCGTGCAGGTAGTGGCGGCCACCGAGACCGACGACGTACTGCGGCGCGAAGGCGTCGAACTGCGACACGGGTGGGCCAGTTTCCGGGAGCCCGGCCTCCTCGACATCGACGGGTCGGTGCTCCGCGCCAACAATGTGGTGATCGCCACGGGCGCCCGCCCCGCCGTGCCCCCGATCGACGGTCTCGACGCCGTCGACTACCTCACCAACGAGACCGTGTGGGCGCTCGACGCCGTGCCCGCCTCCCTCGCCGTACTCGGCGGCGGCGCCGTGGGCTGCGAGCTGGCCCAGGCCTTCGCCAGGCTCGGCACGACGGTGACGCTCATCGAGGCCCTCGATCGGATCCTGCCCCGCGAGGACCCCGACGCCTCAGCGGTGATCACCGACGCCTTACGCGCCGACGGCGTCACCGTCCACACCGGGCGGCTCGTTGTGGCGATCGAAACCCTCGGACCCACGCGCGCGGCACGGCTGCACCTGGCCGGCGGGGAGACCGTCGGGGCCGACCGGCTCCTCGTCGCCGTCGGACGGGTCGGCGCCATCGACGGGTTCGGACTCGACGTCGCCGGTGTCGAGACCGTCGGCGGATCCATCACGACCGACGACACACTGGCCACGACAGCCAAGGGCGTCTGGGCCGTCGGCGATGTCACCGGCAAGCTGCCGTTCACCCACGCCGCCGACGAAATGGGTCGCATCGCCGCCCACAACGCGTTGCATCGGCTCGGCCGGCGCCGCTTCCGCACCGACGCGGTCCCCCGGGTCACCTTCCCCGACCCCGAAGTCGCCCAGGTCGGCATCACCGAACCCGACGCCACCAACCGACACGGGCGAGTCGCCTACCTACCGATGAGCGAGGTCGACCGGGCGATCGCCGCCCAGGAGACCGCCGGCTTCGTGAAGCTCATCACCGGGCCCCGCCGCCTGCTGCGCAACACCGGCGGCGGCCGCCTCGTCGGCGCCACCATCGTCGCCAGCCGCGCCGGCGAGATGATCCACGAGCCGGCGCTGGCCATGCGGACCGGCATGTTCACGGGCCGGCTTGCCCAGACCGTGCACGCCTACCCGACCTGGTCGGTCGCCGTACGCCACGCCGCCGCCCAGTTCTTCATCCAGACCGGAGGCCGGAGCGCTGGATCAGCGGGCCGCCGCTGAACCAGCGTCACGAGGGGACGTTCCCGGCTTGGGACCGGGTTCCTTGCACATGGAGAAGATCCCCGTCGGTCACGCCGCCTGGATCGCCCGCTGCCTGGGCCGAGGCGAGTTGGCGCCGCTCGGTCCCGGCGACATCGAGGCCTTGGCCGCTGAACTGGGCGAGACCCGCCACGCCGGTGACACCAGGGTGTTCCGCCGAGGTGACCCGCCGGGGCGGGTGTACATCGTGCGTCAGGGGGCGGTCGAGCTGACCCGGGAGGTGCCGCCACGTGACGCTGCAGGTCCTGCACCCGGGTGACGTGTTCGGTGACATTCCGCTCTTCGCCCGGATGGCGCTGCCCTTCGACGCCCGAGCCTTGGAGGACAGCGTCGTGCTGTCCATCGACTCGGTCACGCTGTGGCGCGTCCTCCAGCAGCGACCTCGGCTGGCCCACCGATGGATGGTGTCCATCGCCCGGCGGACGGCCGCAGTCCAGGCCCGCCTCGTCGACCTGCTCGCCGGCGGCCTCGAGGCCCAGCTGGCGTCGCCGCTGGTCCGCGAAGCCGACCAGGGCCGGGTTCGGCTCGGCCAGCAGGTCCTCGCCGCCCTCGTCGGTGGTCGACGCACCAGCGTCAACCGGGTCCTCAAGGACCTCGAAGCCCGCCGGCTCATCACGCTCCGCTACCGGGAGGTCGAGATCCTCGACCCGGCCGGCCTGGCCGCCGTGGCCGGCGCCTCCCCGGCTCCGGTGCCGCTGGCGGCCTGACCGACCGGGTAGACGGTGGGTGTGATGACGACCGCGTTCGTGCTCTCCGGAGGGGCCAGCCTCGGAGCGGTCCAGGTCGGGATGCTCCTCGCTCTGGCCGAAGCGGGGATCGGGCCGGACGTTATCGTCGGCACATCGGTCGGCGCCGTCAACAGCGCGTGGGTCGCCTCCTATCCGGACCGGGCCGGGATCGAGTCGTTGGCCGAGCTGTGGCGGTCACTGTCGCGCGAGGACGTGTTCCCCACCCGCCCGCTCACCGGGCTGCTCGGGTTCTCGGCCGGCGCCCCAACCTCGTGCCCGACAGCGGGCTGCGCCGCCTGCTCCGCGACCATCTCGGGTTCGCCCGGCTGGAGGACGCCCCGATCCCGCTGCACGTCGTCGCCACGGATGTGCTCTCCGGCCAGGACGTACGCCTGTCGTGTGGCGAAGCCATCGACGCGATCACCGCCAGCGCCGCCATCCCGGCCGTGTTCCCACCCGTGAACATCGATGGCCGGGACCTCATCGACGGCGGAGTCGTGAACAACACGCCTCTCTCGCACGCCGTCGCCCTCGGCGCCGACGTGATCTGGGTGCTGCCCACCGGGTACGCCTGCGCGTTGCCGGAGTCACCCAAGGGAGCGCTGGCGACGGCCCTGCACGGGCTGACCCTCACTGTCAACCAGCGTCTGGCCGTCGACGTCGCCCATTTCGAGGGCGTGATCGACCTGCGGGTCATACCGCCGCTGTGCCCGGTCCAGGTGCCACCGGCCGACTTCTCCCAGTCGGCGCAACTCATCGAGCGATCCCACCAGGCCGCCCGCGCCTGGCTGTCGACACGCCATCCCGCCACCGGCCAGGCGACGTTGCTCGAACCACACCGCCACTGATGATTCAGGAGGAACCCATGTTTCGCCGCACCCGCCGCCGCCGCCCTGCCCGTACCGCACCCGCCGCGAAGACCGTCGCCAACCACGTCCCGTCACCGGTTGTCGTCGTCGACGAAGCCAACTTCCGCGACCAGACCGCCGGCCGGATCACCGTCGTCGACTTCTCGGCCGCCTCGTGCGTGCCGTGCCAAGCGTTCGCTCCCATCTTCGAAGCCGCCGCGTTCGACCACGCCGGCCGAGTGGCCTTCGGCACGTGCGACGTCGACACCGACCAGAACCTCGCCGATCGGCTCCAGATCCAGAGCATTCCCACACTGATCATCTTCGGCACCGATGGCCGCGAGCTCGGCCGAGTCACCGGAGCGATGCCGCGCCGGCAGCCGCGACGAGCAGCGCGCCGACCTCGTTGCGGTCGAGTCCGGTGGCGTGGGACTCGTAGTCGAGACGCGGGCGACGAACGTGAACGGCAGGGGAGCGTTCGAGCAGTCCCTCCTGCTCGGCATACCGGTAGAACCCGGCGACGGTGCAGAGCCGTCGAGCGACGGTCGCCCGAGCTCGGCCGCGCTCTTCGAGATCGCCGGCGTAGCACTCGATGTCGGCGCGGCGCACCGCGAACAGCCGCAGACTGTGCACCTCGCACCAGGTGATGAACTGACGAAGGTCGAGGGCGTAGGCGTCTCGCGTCAGCCCCCGATAGCCGGCCAGGAACGCGGCGACCGCGTACCGCTCGGTATCGGAGAAAGCGGGGTCGACGACCGCGACAGCGGCAGTCGTGGATGAACTGGTCTCGGTGGCCATGCGGCACCTCCAGGGTCACGACTGAGACCCGTGAGGCGAGGCCACCGGGGGCCCCAGCATCAGGTTGGAGACCGCAACCTACGCATGTTCTGGCGCGCCAATCCGGCGCGGACCCTGGACCTGACGGAACGTCCCGGACCGCGAATCGGGCGCGCTGGGGTCGGGAGGCGCTTGACCGGCCCGTTCATTGCTGCGCAGCCGCGATCGGTCCTGTCATGAGTCGTACTGAGCGACGGGGTCAGCCTTCACTGGCGGCTCTCGGACGGCGAGTTCCCGCGCGATCGCCGGGATGTCGGGATCGGAGAGGAATCTCTCGTAGTCCTCGATCTGCCAGTCGAAGAACACCCACACCCGGCTGGGGTCATCGGGGATCGCGGAAGACGTAGGAGCCCGTGGACCCGTGCTGCTTCCTCTTCTCAGCGCCCTTCGTCGAAACGTCTTCAGAAACTGATCGAAGTCGGCGACTTTGGCGATGGTGACGATCATGTCTCCTCCCTCTGGCGAGCCGTTACCGAGGCGTTGGACGAGATGGTGCCTGACGTCGGAGGCGGTCGGCAACGAGTCGCCCGAAGGCGCGGCTAACCCTCCGGGGGTCTGACCGCGGTGCTGCGCGGATGCCGTGCCCTCTACCCGAGCGCGAGCATGGCCTCGGCGACCTCGCCGGCCGCCGCATCGGGGATCGCCGTGGCGGCCTCCTCGAGGACGAGCAGCCGCGCCCCGGGGATCTCGCGCGCGATCGCCTCGCCGTTGCCGACGGGGAAGAACGGGTCGCGCCGGCCGTGGACGACGAGCGTGGGGACCTCGATCTCGGGGAGGCGCTCGCGCCAGCGGGGTTTGCAGTCGAGCGTGGAGAACACCATGCCCATCTGGTTGGCCATCTGGACCGGGGGTGCGGTGCCGGGCGTGCGGTCCCAGATGCGGGCGGCGATCGCGCGCGCGGCGACGGGGTCGTCGCCCAGGATCTCCGCGCCGGCGGCGGCGAACTCCGCCACCGCCTCGCGATCGGTCCAGTCCGGCATCGGCTGCGCGAACAGCCGGCTCATCGTCGCCTGGTCATGGTCGGGAAGGTCATCGTCGGGCCGGCCGGGCGCGACCGCGCGGGTGCCGGCCAGGGTGAGCGCCGAGAACGCGCCCGGATGATCGAGCGCGGCCACCTGGGCGACCATCCCGCCGACGCCGATCCCCGCGAGGTGCGCAGGCCCGCCGCCGAGCACGTCGGCAAGGGCCGCCGCGTCGGCGGCGAGGTCGCGCAGGCTGTAGGCGGGCGCCTCCGGGTCCGCCGTCGTCGACTCGCCGCTATCGCGCAGGTCGTAGCGCACCACGCGGCGCCCGCCGGCGGCGAGGCGCTCGCAGAGCGCGTCGGGCCAGGAGAGCATCGTCGTCCCGCCCGCCAGCAGGACGAGTGGAGCGTCGTCGTCACCGAAGGACTCGATGCCCAGGGAGACCCCATTGGCGTTGACAGTGGTCATCGGATCACCCGAGGTCCAGCATCCGGCGCCCACCAAGCGCGCCTGGCTCGCAGGCGGGCGTAGGCGATTCCACTCATATAGAGACCGAACCCATAGATCGCGTGGGTACGGAGGCTTCGTAGCCGCGCCACGGCAGGGTCTGGTGTCTTGGACGCGGCAATCCCCATTCCGAAGCGGGCTGCCTGATGAACCACGGAGCAGCTGCGGTCGCTCGTCCGGTGATCATGGGCGGAAGCAGTGTCGGGTGACCCACCCAGGCGGGTCGCGCAGCAGCGAGTACAACGGCGAACCCCATGCCTATGCAGTAGTGAGCGAGGAGTCCAAGCTCACGTTCTTGTGCCAAGGGCTCGACCGAGCGGATGTTGTCGTAGCGGATACGGCCTGTAGGCAAACGCCCGACCGACCGTCCGAGTAAGCGGTAGTCCAGCGGCTCGGTGCCAGTGGTGCGACGCACGACCTCAGCGGCGAGATCCATGACGGCTGTGGCGCCCGCCCTGATCAGCGCCGACGGCGCGAGCAGCGACAACGACCTCGCCACCGCACCTTCGTGCACCCGCTGGGTCCGGCTATTGGCGCTCATTCGATCACTGCTCCTGTGTAGGTGGGCGGTGTATGCCGGGCGCTGGCGCTGATGGCGCGCGACCGGTGGGCCATCACCCTGCAGCAGAGCGCGCAGGTGGCAAGGGCCGATATGAGGAGCGCGGCTCCGGCCCGGTGGGTGTCGCTGACGCTGTCGACGGGACCTGTGGTCCAGGTGTCCCGGTCGACGACCGGGGGGGTGTCAGTCATGGTGATTTCATTCGCCCCAGTGGCGGTGCTACCCGGTTTGTACGCCGACCCCGGTGACGCCCGGGCGCGTCCACTGGGGCACCGGTCGACCGCCGTTTCTGGGCCCCATCGGCGCACCGTGCTCGTCGGTGCGCAAGAAGGAGTGGGTCGGGAACTGCCGCCACCCCTCGGGCGAGTCCTCCCACTCCTCCCGCCGCCCGTAGACGGTCATGTCGAGCAGCCCGAAGGAGGGACTCATCACCTCGTCGCCCCGGCCGGTCGTCCAGTACGTCAGGTAGATCTTGTCCTCCCGCCGCAGGTAGCAGGAGATCCGGCCGGCGACGCCCACGGTGGGGTCGTCGAGGTGGGCGTTGGAGTACCACGGCGCTGTGTAGCCCATGAAGTCGCGGAA
>JBKOXV010000105.1:0-9310 GCA_046725105.1 bacterium
CTTCACGACCGGCCGTATCTCCACGGCGCCTTCGGCGAGCGGCTGCACCATGTGTCGTACTTCCTGTCGCCCGTGACGCGACCGTGCTTCCACGAGGGCACCGTCGATCTGGTTCCCAACCACTTCAGCGAGATGCGCGCCATCCTCCAGGACCGCACGACCGATCCGCTGGTGCTGGCGGCGGCGTCACCGCCCGATCGTCACGGCTACTTCAGCCTCGGCGTGAGCGCCGACTACGTCGCGTCGTTCATCGGGCGAGCCCGCTTCTTCCTCGAGGCCAACGCGCAGATGCCACGGACCTTTGGCCGCAACCAGGTCCATGGGAGCCAGGTCGTCGGGTGGGTCGAGGCCGACTACCCCCTCGTCGAGGTGACGCCGGCCCCGTCCAACGACGTCGACCACCGCATCGCCGCGTTCGTGGCCGAGCGGGTCGGCGACGGCGCCACCGTTCAGGCCGGGATCGGCGCCACGCCCAACGCCATCCTGGCGGCCCTCGGCGACCATCGCGACCTGGGCATCCACACCGAGCTGCTCAGCGACGGCGTGATCGATCTCGTCGAGCAGGGCGTCGTGACCGGCGTGGCCAAACAGATCAACCGCACCAAGACGGTCGCCACCTTTGCCCTGGGCACCCGCCGCCTCTACGACTTCGTGCACGAGAACACGGCCTGCGAGCTGTGGCCGGTGCGGTACGTCAACGACCCCCGGGTCATCGCCCAGGAGTCGAAGTTCGTGTCGATCAACGCCACCATCGCCGTCGACCTGATCGGGCAGTGCGCCTCGGAGACCGTGGCCGGGTCCTACTACTCCTCCAGCGGTGGGCAGGCCGACTTCGCCCGGGGCGCCATGTACTCGACGGGCGGTCAAGGCTTCGTGGTGCTGCACTCGACCGCCAAGGACGGCACCGTGTCGAGGATCGTGCCGCAGCTGGCGGCCGGCGACGTCGTCACCACCCTGAAGAACACCGTCGACAAGGTCGTCACTGAATGGGGCGTGGCCGAGCTCCGCGGTCGGTCCATCAGGGAACGGGCTCGCGCCCTGATCTCGGTGACCCACCCGAATCACCGCGACCGGCTCGGCTTCGAGGCCCGGAAGCTCGGATTCATTTAGGACCAAGTGCCCTGTCCGGCGGGCAACTGCCGGCGCACCGTGAGGTTGTCCGCGAACAAGGAGGCAAACCGATGCCGCTATTGCCTTGGCGGCCCCACCCAAGCCGTTCGAGCAGGCGTTCCGGTCAGTCCGTCGAGGCGGCCGGCTCGTCTTCGTCGGGCTGCCGGCCGACAACCAGATGGCCCTACCGACCTTCGAGACCGTGCTGAACGGCATCACCGTCGTCCGGGAGACGCGGGTCTTGGAACAGGTCAACGATGCCTTCGACGAGGTGCTTTCGGGGCGGGTTCGGGCCCGTCTCGTCTTCGACCTGCGCTGAACATCTCAAGGAGAACCACCATGAACAGTACGCACGTCTTGGTCGCCTATGGCTCGAAGCACGGCGCGACCGCTGAGATCGCCGAATGGATCGCTCAGGCCCTGCGGGACGATGGCCTCACCGCCGAGGCCCGGCCGGCCGACTCCGTCGACGACGTGGCGCCGTACGACGCGGTGGTCGTCGGAGGTGCCGTCTACATGGCGCGCTGGCACCGGACCACCCGTCGCTTCGTTCGCCGCCACCGTCGTCAGCTGGAGCGCATGCCAGTGTGGCTCTTCGCCAGCGGCCCCCTCGACCACAGCGCCGACGACGGATCGGCGGCACTGGCGCCCGGCGTCAGGCGTCTTTCCGCCCGGCTCCACGCTCGTGGCTCGGTCACCTTCGGCGGCCGGATCGACACGGACACGGCCGGAAGAATGGCCCACGCCATCGCCGAGAAGTCGGCGGGCGACTATCGCGACCGCAACCAGATCACCGGTTGGGCCCACCAGATCGCCACCGATCTCCAGCCGACGATCGCCCGGTAAGGAGGTCGATCATGGAGATCGGCATGCGCCCACCTTCGGTTTCGCCACCGCCACACGACCCGGTCGGACCGTCCGAGGGGCCCGCGATGCTGACACCGGCGGAATGCGACGCCCTGCTCCGGCAGTCCTCCGTCGGTCGGGTCGCCTACGTGGTGGACGGATGGCCGGTGGTCATACCCGTCAACTACGTCTTCGACGGCGCCGACGTGATCGTGCGCACGGACGCCCGGTCGAAGCTGGCCGCCGCCACGCGCCACCATCAGGCACAGATCGCCCTGGAGGTGGACGCCCCGTTGAGCGTCTACAAGTCGGGCTGGAGTGTGCTCGCCCACGGCCGGGCCACGGAGGTCACCGACGACGAGGAGGTGGCCCGGCTCCGCACGCTGCCCCTCGACCCGTGGGCGGGCGGTGTCCGGCAGCATTGGATTCGCATCCGTCTCGTCCAGGTCACGGGCCGCCGGCTGGCCGAACGGGGCCGATACCCGAACCCTCCGAGCTAGGGCAACGAACCGATGTCGTCAGGCCGAGGCGCGAGCCCAGAGATTCGAGCGCGTTCCGGGGAGCGTCTCACCGGCTGACGTGACGGGAAGCGACGCCACCGGTGCGAAAGCGTCACATCGGCAAGTGTCGGGTTGGCGTGGCGCTCGTGAGCGACGGCATCGAGGTGGTGGGCGAAGCGGGCACGGCCGCCGAGGCGTTCGGTCGCATCCATGCGCTCGACCCGGACGTGGCCGTGCTGGACGTGCGGCTCCCCGACGGCGACGGCGTCAGCGTGTGCCGGGAGGTGCGCAGCCGCCACCCGCGCACGGCCTGCCTCATCCTGACCTCGTTCGCCGACGACGAGGCCCTGTTCGACGCCATCATGGCCGGTGAAGAACTACGTCACCAGCGTGCTGTCGAAGATGGGCATGGCGCGGCGTACGGAGGCGGCGGTCTACGCCGCCCGGCACCTCGGCCCACGCTCGTCCTGAGGCTCAGCGGGCCAGTCGTCGTCGAGGGGAACCTCGCGGTGCTGATCGAGGAGCTCAGCGTCCGGACGCGTCGACGGTCGCCGGCGAGCGCATCGCCTCGTCGACCTCGTCGGCCGCCGCGTGGCCGGTCCAGCGGGGCAGATTCTCGAGCCGCCGAGTGTCGAGGCCGGGTTCAGCCCGAGCACGTCCGACCGAGTTTCGGCTGGGCGCCGAGTCAGTGGTGTCCCGACGGCACGATGGTGACGGGGCGGTCCGCGTTCTGGGCGACCTGTGTGCTCGTGCTGCCTAAGAGGAGCTCGGGATAGCCACCCAGCCCACGGCTGCCGACGACGATGAGATCGGCGTCCAGCTCCCTGGCCACGTCGAGGAGGACCGGCACCGCGCTGCCATCCGTCAGCAGACGGCGGGTCCGCACCCCGGCCGTGTCCAACGGCGCGCACCAGACTCTTTCGAAGAGGTCGCGGATCTCGTCACGGTGGGGAAAGGTAGGCACCGAGTCATCGGCCCCGAGCGGCTCGAGCAGGCCGAGAGCGTGTACCGCCACCACTTCCGCGTCGACGAGCGCGGCCATGCCGGCCGCCCACTCGACGGCGGCGAGGCTGTTCTCGGAGCCGTCCACTCCGACGACAATCCGCTCGATGCGCATCATCGGATCAGCCTGTCACGCCGCGCAACCGCTGAACGCCGGCAGGACTGTATCGATGGGATCACGCGGCCCTCCCTTAGATCGGTCAGGAGTTCGAGGCTGGGACTCGCCGTGGTCTCCGCGAACGCCGCGCCCATCGTCGCCCACCGATGACCGGCAGGTGATTCGCGGGACCTTTGCCCCTGTTGCCCGGTACGCCGGCAGCTGACGATGGTGTCGTGAGCGACGAACGCGGTGCTTTCGGTTCCGGTGTCGACCTCACGGCGAGGTCGGCGGCGGTCGCCGAGACGCATGTCTCGGTCGTGCTGTTCGTCGGCGACCGTGCCTACAAGCTCAAGAAGCCGGTGCGAACGGCGTTCCTCGACTATTCGACGCGGGCGGCGCGGGAGGCCATCTGCCACCGGGAAGTCGAGCTGAACCGGCGGCTGGCGCCCGACGTGTACCTCGGCGTCGTCGACCTCGTCGGACCGGACGGGCAACCCTGGGACCACCTGGTCGCCATGCGGCGCATGCCCGACGACCGACGGCTAGCCACGATGGTGCGCGGCGGGCGGGCCACGACCTCGATCATTCGGGGTGTCGCCCGCGAGATCGCCACGTTCCATGCTCGGGCCGAACGTCGGCCCGACATCGACGCTGCGGCCACACCGGAGGCGGTTCGACGGCTGTGGGTCGACAACTTCCGCGAGATGACGGTCCTCACGCGGTCGCTCCTGTCGCCGGACACGCTCGGCCTCGTCGAGGGGATGGCTCTCCGGTACCTGGACGGCCGGTCGGCGCTGCTCGAGGAGCGGATCGAGCGAGGGCGGATCGTCGACGGCCAGGGCGATCTGTTGGCGGCCGACATCTTCTGCCTCGATGACGGGCCGCGCATCCTCGACTGCCTGGAGTTCGACGACCGGCTCCGCTTCGGCGACGTGCTGCTCGACGTCGCCTTCCTGGCCATGGACCTCGAACAGCTCGGCCAGCCGAAGCTCGCACGGGTGCTCCTCGACGCCTATCGCGAGTACACGGCCGAAACGCACCCTCGGTCACTCGAGCACCACTACATCGCCTACCGGGCGTTGGTGCGCTCGAAGGTCTCCTGCCTCGTGGCCGAGAGCGGCGATCCGGCCGCCGCCGCAACGGCGTCGGCGCTGCTCGATCTCAGTGCCCGGCACCTGTATCAAGGCCGCGTCCGACTCGTGGTGATCGGCGGCCCGCCCGGCACGGGAAAGAGCACGCTGGCCGACGAGCTGGGGCGCCGGCTGGGTTGGACGGTTGTACGCAGTGACGAGGTGCGCAAGGAGGCCGCCGGACTTCGCCCGACCGATCGGGCCGGGGCCGCCTTCGGGGAAGGCATCTACACGCCGGCCGGGAGCGAGGCGACCTACGCCGAGCTGTTGCGGCGAGCCGAGGTGGCGACATCCAGGGGCGAGAGCGTCGTGCTCGACGCGAGCTGGGCGTCTGCCGCGCTGCGGGACCGTGCCCGCTGCCTGGCGCGGGCCACGTGTTCCGAGTTGGTCGAGTTGTGCTGCCAGTGCCCGGCCGATCTCGCCGCCACCCGTCTGACCGGACGTCTGGCTCGTGCGACCGACGCCTCTGATGCGACCCCCGACGTTGCCGATCGCATCCGGGCCGGCTTCGATCCATGGGCCGGCGCCCACCTAATCGACACGACCGAGCCGGTACCGGCCTCGGCGATGGCTGCCCTGCGGTGGCTCGGCGAGGCACCCCACCCGGGAACTCACGCCTGGTAGCGCTGGTCTGAGGCCTTCAACTGGGTTCCGTCCGCCGGTCGCCACCCGTGAGCAGATCGCCATGGGACCTCCACGACACCGTCATCCAGCAGATCTTCGCCACCGGCATGTCGCTCCAGGCCACGGCACGCCTCGCCGACCGGCCCGAGGTGGCCCTACGCATCCAGTCCGCCGTCGAAGATCTGGACGCCACCATCCGCCAGATCCGGTCGTCGATCTTCGCCCTCAGCGTCGCCGCTCGAGCGGCGACGCAGAGCGTCCGAGCCAAGGTGATCGAGGTGATCGTGGAAGCGGCCAAGGCCCTGGCCTGCGAACCGCAGGTGCAGTTCGCCGGCCCCGTCGACGCGGCAGTGACCGAGGCGGTCGCCGACGAGCTGCTCGTGTCACTACGGGAGATGCTCTCCAACGTGGCCCGCCATGCGGAGGCGTCCAGGGTCGAGGTCAATGTGATGGTCGACGGCACCGGAGTGACGGTCCGGGTCGCCGACAACGGCGTCGGCCTGCCGCCCGTGATGACGGGGCAGGGACGAGGCCTCGAGAACCTGGCCACCCGAGCTGGCCGCCTGGGCGGGTCGTTCGCGATCGGCCCTGAGGGCGACGGTGGCACGGCCGCCGTCTGGCAGTTCCCCTGGCGCCGTAGACCGTCGATCAGGGCCAGGTCGGCGCCCGGCGGCCAGTCAGGTGCTCGGTCGAGACCGACACGAAGCGATGCGGCCGGCCCAACCACCACCGTGGGAGTGGCAGCGTCTCGGCGCGGGCCGACTCGTCACCTTGCGGAATCGGGTGGGCGACTCCCACCATGCTCACGCTCCACTCGCCACCGGTGTCGGAGCCGTCGACTTCGAACGCCACCACGGCGTGGCGTGTCGCCTGGTCCAGGGTCGACCCGACGCCCACGCACAGCACCACGCGTTCGCCATCGAGCGCGTACCGGACCGGCAGGATCATCGGGAGCGCCCCGGCGTTGATGGCGATGCGACCCACGCCCCCTCGCGCGAGGAGCCGAAGGCAGTCGGACCGATCGAGGACGTTGAGGCCGGCGCCGTCGAAGTCGCCCGGCACGGTTCCACCTGCCGGGGCGGTGACGTCGCTCGGCCGGGGCATCGCCTCCTGTGCTCCGTTGGTCCCCGTTGCTGCCATGGTCGTCTCCACCATCTCGATCGTTTCCAGACAGCATGACGACGGGGGCGGGCCAGCGTCTCGGGCCGAAAGTCCCGGGCGGCGGGCCCAACAGACCCTGCCTCCTCGGGGTGCGGGAGCGCACGCTGACTGGAGAGTCGCCAAGCCCCAGGAGCGCCCATGGAACCGATCGTCTGGCTCGCCGAACTCCATCGCACCGATACCGGCATCGCCGGTGGCAAGGGGGCCAACCTGGGCGAGCTCGTGTCGGGAGGCGTTCCGGTACCGCCCGGTTTCGTCGTCACGGCCCAGGCGCGAGCGAAGGGACCGGCACGATGACCATCGTGACGGTGACCCTCAACCCGGCCGTCGACGTCTGCACGTCTGTGCCCTGGATCGAGCCGGAGCGGAAGCTGCACTGCACCGCTGCCGAGATGAGCCCCGGCGGCGGCGGTGTGAACGTGGCGCGGGCGATCTGTCGGCTCGGCGGTCTCGCCACGGCGGTCTTCCCGTCAGGCGGCAGCACCGGCGCGTTGCTCTGTGAGCTTCTCCGAGCCGAAGCCGTCCCGATCCGGCCGGTGGCGGCGGCGGGCATCACCCGTGAGGACTTCGCCGTGACCGAGCTCATGACCGGTCGCCAGTACCGGTTCGTCCTGCCCGGGCCGGACCTGTCCCCGAACGAGCTGGAGATGTGTGTCGCGGAGGTCCTGCACCACCTCGCGCCGGGGTCGATCGTCGTCATCAGTGGCTCGCTCCCGAGCGGCGTCGAGCCGGCCCAGCTGGCAGGATTGGCCGCCGCCGCTCGACAGTGCGGCGGCCGGGTCGTCGTCGACACGTCAGGTCCCGCCCTCGGCGCCGCGGCTCGAACCGGCGTGTACCTGCTCAAGCCGAGCGTCAACGAGCTCTCCGGACACGCCGGCCATCCACTCAGCGCCGAGAGCGAGATCGCCGACGCCGCCCGCCAGCTTCTCGGTGCCGGCCCGAACCACGCTGTGCTCGTGTCCCTCGCCGCCGAGGGTGCCGTTCTCGTCACGGCGGACGAGCCCGTCGTGAGGATCAGCCCGCCGGCGGTCCGGGCTGTCAGCGCCATCGGCGCCGGCGACAGCCTTGTCGGCGGCATGGTCCTGGCGCTCGAGCGCGGCCAGGGCCTGGTCGAGGCGGCACGCTACGGCGTCGCCGCCGGGACGGCGGCGACTGTTTCGTCCGGTCACAGTCTGTGCCACCCGGAGGACGTCGACCGGATCCTGCCCGACGTCTACATCCGGCCCCTTCCGGTTCTGACCGGCATTCGTTGATACTCGACGCGGCACTGGCCGGCGCTGTCGTGGCGTTCGAGGCCGATCACATCGACGACCTGGCCAGACACGGGTGGAGTGTGCTTGTTCAGGGATCGCCTCGGCGTCTCCCGCTTTGCCTCGATCGTGAACGCTGGGCAATTGAAGGTCCCGGGATGGAAGACCTTGTGCCGATCGATGGTCGCCTGACCCGTCGCCAGGTGTTGATCTGCGGAACGGGCGCCGGGGTGCCATGCCGCGCCGCGCCCTGATCAGGTCGATCGGGGCGGCGCCGTCACCGTGCTCAGTGCGACGGTCGAAGCGCCACCGCGCTCTCGATGAGTTGGCGCAGGTCAGCACCAAATCGAGTGGCGGGGGCTCCGTCGACCACGTTGTGATCGATCGTCACTGTCAGGTCGAGCACGTCGCGGACCTGGATGTCTCCTTGGACGATCCGTGGCCGTGCCGTGATTCCGCCCACCACGACCTGGAGAGACATGAGGGTCAGCGGGGCGATGGCAAATCCGCCACCGCCGGCGAACATGCCGACGGCAGTCACGGCCACGGTGCCCGTCTGTTCCCTCAGCCGCGGCGACCGTCCCATAGCCGCGTACAGGGTCGGGATCACACCGGGGATTCGAGTCGCGACGGGAGCGGCGCGCACCAGCCAGCGGCCGGTACCAGCCCCTGTCGGGCCCGCCTTCACTTGGCGCAGTTCAGCCGTGAGATCCGCCACATTCCGGATGTCCGCGTCGCGGATCACGTGGGCCAGTGGGAAGGGGCCCTGGGGAGTCTCGATCTCGACGATCGTGTTGACGTCGACGTGGCGATGCAAGACGATCTGTCCGCGCCAGTTTCGGTAGGCGTGGACCTCCGGATGTGCGGCCGCCGCTCGAGCGACACTCGCCACGATGAACGCCGTGAACGAAAGGGGAGGCTCGGACTGCCCAACCAGCTGACTCGCTTCCGTTACGTCGAGCTCGAGAAGGCCATGCATGGGCGTCGTTCGCCGGCCCGCCCGCATAGCGGCCGTGACGAGGCGGCGATTCGCTGGAAACGGCCGCACCTCGGCCCGACGCGCTCGGTCCACACCCACAGCGCGACTCTGCCACCAGTTCGAGCTTCTCAGCCGCTGCTGGCCGCGGTGCAAGGCAAGCGGGCCTTGACGCCGGTGGCGACGACCGACCTGACAGTCGGTGGCCCGCGCTCCAGTCGGTCGTCCTAGCCGATCAGGGCCAGCGTCGTGCTGGGGGCCCGTAGGCGCGTTCGAGCCGTCCCGGGCAGACCGCGAGGCGTTCCGCGGAACGTTTTGCAGCCACGAGCAGCCGACTGAACGCCGTCCGCGTTCGCATTTCACATCGGCGAGGCCGATCGTGGATATCTGCCGAGCGATTTGCCCGGAGATCACGTACTGAGGCAGCGCTCCAGGAAGGCGTCGAATGGGTGCGTGTGGCTGGCAATCCGCAACCTCCCGTCGACACGAGAGATGTCGAGCGACGGGCGGAACATGCCTCTATTGCCGGCAAAGAAGTGGGGCGATCCGATGACGCCCCGCCGTTGCCCTTCATCCCAGTCGGCGAGCACCTTGGCCCGTATCGCTGTGGG
>JBKOXV010000229.1:0-8742 GCA_046725105.1 bacterium
GCATGGGCATGTCGGAGGTCTACGGCCCGGCCGACGAGGAGGAGTCGATCGCCACGATCCACCGCGCTCTGGAGCTGGGCATCTTCTTCCTCGACACCGCCGACGTCTACGGGTCCGGGCACAACGAGCAACTCGTCGGCCGGGCCGTCGCCGGGCGGCGCGACCAGGTCGTGCTGGCGACGAAGTTCTCGCTGGCCCCGGGCAGCCACGGCCAGGCCATCGACGGCCGACCCGAGAATGTGCCGGTACGTTGCGAGGCCAGTCTGCGCCGGCTGGGCACGGACTACATCGACTTGTACTACCAGCATCGGGTCGACCCCAACGTGCCGATCGAGGACACCGTCGGAGCCATGGCGCAGCTCGTGGCGGCCGGCAAGGTCCGCCATCTCGGCCTCTCCGAGGCCAGCGTGCGCAGCCTGGAGCGAGCAGTGGCGGTCCATCCGATCACGGCACTCCAGAGCGAGTGGTCGCTGTGGACGCGGGACATCGAGGAGGCCGTGCTGGCGGCGGCGCGTCGGCTCGGCGTCGGCGTGGTGCCCTTCAGCCCGCTCGGCCGGGGCTTCTTGACGGGGGCCATCAAGACTCCCGACGACTTCGCGGCCGATGACTTCCGGCGGAACCAGCCGCGCTTCCAGGGCGAGAACTTCGTGCGCAACCTGCAGCTCGTCGAGGAGGTCCGAGTCATGGCCGCCGAGAGGGGCTGCTCGGTCGGCCAACTGGCGCTGGCATGGGTGATGGCCCAGGGCGACGATGTGGTGCCCATCCCCGGAACCAAGCGCCTCGTGTATCTCGAGGAGAACGCCGGCGCCTGCGACGTCGAGCTGACCGAGGAGGACCGGGCCCGTCTCGACGCCATCGCGCCGCACCAGGCCGCCGCCGGGGCGCGCTATCCGTGGGCCGGCTACGCCTACGGCGACAGCCCGGAGCGGCCCCGCACCTGAACCGCGGCGAACCGCGTCACACCCATGTGCGAACATGCGTTCGTGCGCACCGGCGCCACGATCCTGCACGCCGACCTCGACGCCTTCTACGCGTCGGTCGAACAGCGCGACGACCCGAGCCTGCGCGGTCGGCCGGTGATCGTCGGCGGTGGAGTGGTGCTGGCGGCGAGCTACGAGGCCAAGGCCTACGGGGTGCGGACGGCGATGGGCGGCATCCAGGCACGTCGCCTGTGCCCGAGGGCGGTGGTGGTGCCGCCCCGCATGTCCGCCTACTCGGAGGCCAGCAAGGCGGTGTTCGAGGTGTTCGAAGACACCACGCCGCTCGTGGAGGCGTTGTCGATCGACGAGGCCTTCCTCGACGTCGGCGGTCTGCGCCGGGTGTCGGGCACACCGACCGACATCGCCGTGCGGCTGCGCCGGCAGGTCCGCG
The DNA here is from genome assembly GCA_046725105.1 of bacterium. Classification (GTDB taxonomy): domain Bacteria; phylum Actinomycetota; class Acidimicrobiia; order Acidimicrobiales; family Ilumatobacteraceae; genus DASXAI01. The sequence continues at coordinate 1,372 of JBKOXV010000229.1, forward strand.
AACGAGTCGGCCTGCCCATCACGGTGGGCGTGGCCCGCACGAAGTTCCTCGCCAAAGTGGCCAGTGGCGTCGGCAAGCCGGACGGCCTGCTGGTGGTGCCGCCCGAGGGCGAGCTGGCGTTCCTCCACCCGCTCCCCGTCGAGCGGCTGTGGGGCGTCGGTGCGGTCACGGCCGCCAAGCTGCACGAGCGCAGCATCCGCACCGTCGCCGAGGTGGCGGCGTTGCCCGAGGCGGCGCTCGTGGCGATGCTCGGGCCGGCGTCGGGCCGTCACCTCCACGCCTTGGCGCACAACCGCGACCCCCGGCCGGTCCAGGTCGGCCGGCGACGAAGATCCATCGGCTCCCAGTGCGCGCTGGGGCGGCGCCGCCGGGCGCCGGGCGAGGTGGAGGCCACCCTCATCGGGCTGGTCGACCGCGTCACGCGGCGCCTGCGCGCCGCCGAGCGGGTCGGGCGCACGGTCGTGCTGAGGCTGCGGTTCGACGACTTCACGCGCGCCACCCGCTCGCACTCGCTCGACCAGGCCACGGCCGAGACGCACACCATCCTCGCCACCGCTCAGGGCCTCCTGGCGGCGGCGCAGCCCCTCATCGAGCGCCAAGGTCTCACCATGGTCGGCGTGGCCGTCGCCAATCTCGACGACGACGACGCCGTGCAGCTGGTTCTGCCCTTCGACCGGTATGCCGGGGGCGCTCTCGACGCCGCCCTCGACGGCGTGCGCCAGCGGTTCGGCACCAGCGCCGTGACCCGGGCCGTTCGCCTGGGCCGCGACGACGGGATGGCGGTGCCGATGCTCCCTGATTGAGGGCGTACGCTTGCACCGAGCGGGCGCCGCCGGTCGGGCGGGGCCGAGGCGAGAGCAGCCCCACCCGATCGGATGGTCTCGGGTGGCGGGCATACTGGCCGCCGTGGGAACGCGCCCCACGTCCATCTACCGGGAGTTCGCACCGGCGAGTGCCTTGGCCCCGTACGTGACGTGCCTGTGGGTGCAACGTCTGGAGCACGGTGACGAGGCCTTCGACCAACCCGTCTTCCCCGATGCGTGCCTCGACGTCGTGGCGGTGGGCGACGAGGTGACGCTGGCCGGGCCGGCCACACGCAGTCGTACGGTGCGGTTGTCGCCGGGCACGCTCACCGTCGGCGTCCGATTCCGTCCCGGCACCGCTCCCGCGTTGGTCGGTGCCAGCGCCGCCGAGCTGCGCGACCACGACCTCGCCCTGGACGAGGTGTGGGGCCGAACCGGGCAGCAGATGGCCGCCCGCGTCGTCGAGCACCCGGAGTGGCCGGCCCGGCTCGCTGTCCTCGTCGATGGTCTGGTCGATCGAGTCAGCCGAGCCCGAGCCATCGATCCTGTCGGTCCGGGCGTCGCCGCGCTGCTGACAGAGCAGCCGGGGCGCTCCCTGGCGCGGCTGGCCGAACACGCCGGCCTGAGCGAACGGCAGCTGCGCCGCCGAGTCGAGGACGCCGTTGGGTATTCGCCGCGCCTGTTGGCCCGGGTCTTACGGTTCCACCGGTTCTTGCAGGCCGCCCGCGCCGCCGGAGCACGCCGTAACCTGGCCCGACTGGCGATCGAGGCCGGCTACGCCGACCAGGCCCATCTCACCCGGGAGAGCCGGGAGCTCGGCGGTCTGCCTCCGGCGGCGCTGCTGGATTGGGAGGCCGAGCGCCTGGCCGGCTGATGTCCGGATCGTTCAAGACGCCGCGAGCGCCGGTGCTCATCATGCGGAGATCCTCTAGTGGAACGGAGCTCCTCATGAGCGCACCGCAGTTCGACCTGGTCGGCATCGTCGTCGCCGACATGGCCCGATCCTTGGCGTTCTACCGTCACCTCGGCTTCGATCTGGCCGCCGACGCCGACCGGCAACCACACGTCGAGGCAGACGTACGCGGCGGCCTGCGCCTGGCCTGGGACACCATCGAGAACGTCCGGTCCTTCGACCCGGGTCATCCGGCGCCGTCGGGCCCGTCCAGCATCGGCCTGGCCTTCCGCGTCGACGCACCGGCTGAGGTCGACGCCACCTACGAGCGGCTGGTCGCCGCCGGCTACCAGGGCCACAAGCCGCCGTGGGAAGCCTTCTGGGGCCAGCGCTACGCGCTGCTGCGCGACCCCGACGGAAACTCGGTCGATCTGTTCGCTCCGCTCGCGCCCACAGTGGGTGCGTGATGCGGATCGGCATCGGTCTGCCCGCCGCCGTGCCCGGCGTCGACGCTCGCAGCATCGGCCCCTGGGCGGCCGAGGCCGAGCGGGCCGGGTTCGCCTCCGTCGGCGTGGTCGACCGGCTGGTCTACGACAACCTGGAGCCGCTCACGGCGCTGGCGGCGGCGGCCGCCTCCACGGAGCGGGTCGAGTTGATCACGACGGTCCTGAACGTCGGTTGGCGGGCCAACCCGGTGCTGCTGGCCAAACAGATGGCATCGGTCGAACTGCTCTCGGGCGACCGGCTGACGGCGGGCCTCGGTCTGGGTGGCTGGCCCGAGGACTTCGCCGCCAGCGACGTGACCACCTCGGGCGCCGGGGTCCGGCTCGACGCCGCGCTGGCAACGATGCGTCAGGTGTGGGAGGGCGAGCTGTCGGGAGCAGGCGGACCCATGCGCCGGCTGCCCGACGGGCGCCCGGCGCTGCTGTTCGGCGGCCTGGTCCCGGCGGCGTACCGGCGGGCGGCGACGCACGGGCAGGGCTGGGTGGCCCCGCTCATGGGGATGCAACTGCTTGGGGACGGCGTCGGCGCCGTGCGGCAGGCGTGGGCCGAGGACGGCCGAGGCGGTGAGCCTCGCATTGTGACCGGGCGCTACTTCAGCCTCGGCCCGCGGGCCGATGCTGTCGCCGACGACTACCTCCGCCACTACTACGGCGCCGACTTCTTTGCAGCGGCCCGGGTCGACACGCTCACGAGCGTCGACCGCTTGCACGAGGAGATCGAGCGGCTCGAGGGCGCCGGCGTCACCGACCTCGTGCTCTACCCCTCGTCCGCCGATCCCGCGCAGCTCGACGCGCTGGGGGAGGCCCTCGCGTCTAGGGCAGTCGCGAAAACCACGCCAGCGAGCTGATCCCGGCCAGCGCCAGGAGCATGAGGGCGCCGCCGGCGAACCAGTCACCGACTTCTTTGGTAACCGGATGGCGGTTCACGCCTTGACCCAGCTTCGTGAAGACGTCGTCGAGCTCGCCGGCGGACTCGGCGCTCAGGCTCTGGCCCGACGTCTGCTGGGCCAGGCGGGCCAGCGCCGGCCGGTTGACGGGCACGGGCACCTGGCGGCCGGACGGGTCGGTGACGGTGCCGCCGTCGGTGCCGAAGGCGATCGTGTTCACCGTCACCCCGGCGGCCGCCGCCTCCTGAGCGGCGGTGTCGTTCGGGACGCCCACAGTGGTCTCTCCGTCGGAGAGCACGACGATGGCAGCATTCGGCGCGGCGGGGGCTGGCGCCGACGTGGTCGTCGTGGCTCCCGAGCCCGTGGCGGCCTTGATGGCCTCGAGGGCGGTCTGGACCGCCGAGCCGATGGCGGTACCTTCGCCCAGGCGCAACCGGTCGAGGGCGGCTGCCACGGCGTCGTGATCCTCGGTCGGCGGAGCGAGGACGGTGACATCGCCGTCGAAACCCACCAGCCCGACGCGGGTGTGGGCCGGCATCGACGTCAGGAAGTGGCGCGCCGCCTCCTGGGCCGCCTCCAAGCGCGACGGCGACACGTCGGTGGCTTCCATCGAGAGCGAGGTGTCGACGGCGAGGATCACGATCGACGCGTGGTCGGCTTCCTCGGTGGCGAGGGCGGGTCGGGCCGCGGCCATCGAGGCAATCACGAGTCCGGCCAGGAGGCCGACGGCGGCGATGTGGCGGCGCCAACCCGGCTTGTCGGGCGCCACCGCGTCGAGCAGATCGACGTTGGTGAAGCGCACGGCATAGCGCGACCGGCGGTGCTGGGCCACCAGGTAGGCGACGAGCAGGGCGACCGGGATCACGAGCAGCATCAGCCGCCACGCTGCGAGGAACGAGAAGTCGCCCATCACCGCGCTCCGGCGGCGGCCAGGCGCTGCTGGCGGCGCGTGATCACGAAGCGGACGAGGTCGGCGATCCAGTCGCTGTCGGTGCGGACGCGCAGGTGGTGCGCTCCGGCCGATGTGATGGCCGAGGCGATCCGGGCCCGCTGGTCGTGGGCGGCGATGGCGTAGCGGGCTCGCACCCGTTGGTCCCGGGTGTCGACGAGGCGGCGCCGGCCGGTCTCGGGGTCGACTAGATGGATGAACCCGACGTTCGGCAGCGCCAGCTCGCGTCCGTCGACCACCTCGACGCCGATGACGTCGTGGCGGGCTGCCAGGGCGCGGAGAGGGCGATCCCAGCCGTCGGACGCCAGGAAGTCGGAGATCACGACGACCATGGCGGGGCGGACCGCGAGGCGGCCGAGTGCCATGAGGGTCGCGGCGAGGGCGTCCTTCGTGCCGTCGGCGGGACGATCGAGGGCGGCCAGGACCGCGGCGAGGTGGGCCCGGCCCGAACGGGCCGGCACGACGACGCCCGAGCCGGCGGTCATGCAGCCGACCCGGTTGCCGCCCCGGGCGGCCACCAGCCCGAGGGTTCCGGCCAGGTCGCGCGCCACCGTGGCCTTCTCGGCCCGGCCGGTGCCGAAGGCGAGGCTGGCCGACGTGTCGACCACCAGCCACAGCTCGAGCTCGTGGTCGACGATGGTGTCGCGCACCATGGTCTCGCCGGTGCGCGCCGTCACCGGCCAGTCGATGCGGCGGGGATCGTCGCCTGGCACGTAGCTGCGGGCGTCGGACCATTCGCTGCCGAGACCGGGGAACAACCCGCGATAGTCGCCCTGGAGCAGGCCGTCGAGGCGCCGGAGGGCGACGAGCTCGAGCGAACCGATCGGGCTCGAACCGGTGGCCATCAGGCGCCTGCCACCGGCTCGGGCGTGGGAGCCGGCACGGTCATCAGGACGTCGATCAGCACATCGTCGACGGTGACTCCTGATGCGATGGCGTCGAACGACAGCACCAACCGGTGGTTGAGCACGTCGTAGGCGATGTCGTAGACGTCCTGGGGCGTGGCCCGGTCCCGGCCGTGCAGGAGCGCCATGGCCCGGGCGGCGCGCACGAGACCGATGCTGGCCCGGGGGCTGGCGCCGTAGGCCAGGTAGCCGTCGAGCCGAGCCAGGCCGTTCTCTCGCGGGTGGCGGGTGGTGAGCACGAGGCGCACGGCGTAGTCGACGACCTCCGGACCGGCGTGGACGTCGTCGGTGGCCGCCTGCAGCGCCGCCACGTCGTCGAGCGAGAGCACCTGGTCCGGCCGGGCGGGGGCGCGGCCGCTGCGGCCGACGATCTCGTGCTCGTCGGCCGGCGTCGGATAGTCGACAGGCACCCGCATCAGGAAGCGGTCCCGTTGCGCCTCGGGGAGCGGGTAGACGCCTTCGGACTCGATCGGGTTCTGCGTGGCGAGCACGAGGAACGGCGATGGGACGCGGTACGTCGTCCCGCCGATGCTCACCTGCCGCTCGGCCATCACCTCGAGCAGGGCCGACTGCACCTTGGCCGGCGCCCGGTTGATCTCGTCGGCCAGCACGAAGTTGGTGAAGACGGGGCCGAGCTCGACGTCGAAGCGCTCGGTCGACGGCCGGTAGATCCGCGTGCCGACGATGTCGGCGGGGATGAGGTCGGGCGTGAACTGGATGCGGGTGAACGACCCGCCCAGCGTGCGAGCCAGTGACGCCACGGTGAGGGTCTTGCCCACGCCGGGGACGCCTTCGAGCAGGCAGTGGCCGTCGGCGAGGAGGGCGACGAGCACCCGCTCCAGCAGCCGGTGCTGACCGACGACGGCCCGCCCGAGCTCGAGCCGGGCCCGCTCGAGGAGCTCCTGGGCCTCGCCGGGGACAAGGGTGCGGGCGGTCACTGGCCCGCTCCGCTGCTGCTGTCGGGGGTGGCGCCCTGCTGTCCCGACGAAGGCACGACGGTGTCAGGGTCGATCCCGAGGCGGCGGAGGATGTCACGAATGATCTCGTCGATGCTCTGACCGTTCAGGTCGGGGAACTGACCGAGATCCGGCAGCTCGCTACCGGCGTCCGGGAGCTGGGTGCTGCCGTTGTCCGGCGTCTGGGCCGTCGACGGCGGGGTGCTGCCCCGCGCGGTGTCGCCGGTCGGTTGGTCGGGCGATGCGACGCTGGTCGAGGACCGCCGCGGCGTGGTCATCGCCGGCGTGGTCGTCGTGGTGGAGGGTACGGCGCCGGGGCCGTCGTCGCGCGTGGCGGCGAAGACGCCGACGGACAGGGCGGCGGCCGCCCCCACGGCGCTGGCCACGATCCACGGGCGGCGGTTGCCGACCCGGGCCGCGGCGACGGTCCCCGGCACGGGCGCGGCCGGCGCCGGCGGTGGCGGCGGGAGCGGCGTCCCGAAGGGAGGCGACGGCGGCAGATCCCGCCACGAGCGGTGCGGAGGCCGGAGCGGATCCGGTGGAGTCGGTTGTGTGTCGGACACGACGGCGTGAACGACCCGGGTCGGGCCGCGGTTCCCTACCTGGGCGAAGTCTCAGCCGATCCTCAGGGCGGCCGCCCCCTTCGCGTTTCACGCCAGTTCGGGGGGGGGGGGGGGGGGTGGACCAGCGTGAAAACCGGGGCCTCAGGGGTAGAGGCCGAGGTCGCGCAGGATCTGGGCGTTGGCTTCGACGATCGGTGCCCGGGGAAAGCCGCTCAGCTGCTCGGCGCGGGCGACTCCGCCGGCCAGCTCGCTGTTCCACACCGGCCCGTCGGTGATGTGGTCGAGGCCTTCCTGGGCGACCAGCTCGGGTTCCACCACCCCGGGCCCGAACTTCATGCCGCGCCGCGCCATGGCCGGCGTCTTCATGCCGCCCACGACGAACTCGACGACGTCGACGCCGTGCGGCCGCAGCTCGTACCACAGGCCCTCGGCGAACACCCGGCTGAACGCCTTGGCGGCGTTGTAGATGGAGCTGTACGGCGTGCCGCCGTATCCCGACAGGGAGCCCACGAGCATGATGCCGCCCCGCCGGCGCTCCTTCATGCGTCCGCCGAAGTGGTGGCACAGCGCGAGTCGGGTCGTGGTGTTGAGGTCGGCGACGACCCGGAACCGTTGGAGGTCGCCGTCGACGAACGGTGCGCCGTAGCCGTTGGCGCCGGCGTTGACGATGAGGAGACCCACCGTGACGTCGTCCGAAACGGCTCGAACCTGGTCGAGGACGTCGGGCGCGGTGAGGTCGAGCGCCAGCACCCGGACGTCGACATCGGCGGCTCGGGCCGCCGCTGCCGTCTCCTCCAGCGGCTCTGGTTTGCGGGCCAGGAGCACCAGGTTGAAGCCGTCGGCTGCCAACTTCTCGGCGAACGAGGCGCCCAGGCCCTCCGATCCGCCCGCAATCACTGCCCAGGGTCCGTAC
>JBKOXV010000124.1:0-8934 GCA_046725105.1 bacterium
CGATCATCGAGTACTGGACGGCCTGCGTGTCGGTGCGCGAGAGGAGCGACACCACGAACCCCAGCCCCACCGAGGCCAGCAGCACCAGCCCGAGCACGACGGCGACTGCCGCCGGCTGGCCGTTCAGCGGTACGTCCAGCCCGTGCACGACCAGCACCACGAGCAGCGCGGCCACCGCCCCCCCGATGAGCAGGTATCCGAGGTACTTGCCCAGCAGCAGCGGCCCGGCCGAGACGGGGCTGGCGCGATACATCTCGACGGTGCCGAGCGACCGCTCCCGCACGAAGGTCACGGCGCCGAAGGCCACGCCGAACTGCTGCACGAGCAGGACGATGGCGGCTGGGGCATAGAAGTCGGTGATGGTGCCGTCGCCGTCGCCCACCGTCTGCACTTGGGTGCTGAACGGGCGCACGAGCACCTGGGCCTCGACGGTCGTGAGCGCATCGAAGTTGTCGTGCACCGCCGTCATGCCGTGGTCGATGTCGGCGAGGGCCTGGCGGGCGGCGTCGACGCTTCCACTCGACAGCGCCGACTGGAGCGACGCCATCTTCTCCTCGACCTGGGCCAGCGTGTCGGAGGCGTCGGACAGCGGCGCCGCCAATGAACCGGGAGCGGGGTCGACGAGCTGGCTGGTGACGCCCAGCGTCCGTTCGAGAGCGGCGCGCAGCTGGCCGATCTGCGCTTCGAGGTCCTTGGCCGCCTGCACGGCGCCGACCTGGTCGCCGGCTCCGACGGCGGCGTCGACGGCGTGGACGGCCGTGGTGACGGCGCTGAAGACGTCGCCCAGCGGGCGGCTGATCTGCTGTCCCTCGGTCACGATCGACGCCAGGATCTGGCTGTTGATCTCGTCGACGGCGAGCCGCGACGCGAAGTCGATGGCGGTCTGCTCGACGGGGTCGAGGCGGGTGTGCATCACGATGATCGGGGCCTGCCGACCTGACATGACCGTGGCGAGCGGATCGGACGGGAACTGCACCACCACGTCGACGTCGCCGCGGCGCAGTTGTCCTTCGGCGGCGGCGGCGTCCTCCGTCGTGCCGGCGTAGCGCACGTACCGGCCCAGCTCGTGCGCGTATCCCTCCACTCGCGAGGCGAAGGGCGTGCCGGACGGGGTCACGAACAGCGTCCGGTACGGGTCCGGGGAGCGCCGATAGCCGAGGCCGAAGACCAACAGGATCAGGAACGGACCGACGATGAGCATCAGCACCATGCGCGGCTGGCGGCCGACGTCGACTGTCTCCTTGCGAAGGAAGCCCCATGTCTGCGACGAGCGCCGCAGGACCGCAGACGGGGCGCTCACCGCGACACCGTGTCCGTCGCGCGCATGATCGCCGCGAAGACCTCGTCGTAGTCCGGAGCACCTCGATCCGTGGACAGGTGTCCGGCGTCGCGGGCCCACTGTTGGAGCACCGCCGGCGGTTCCTTCGCCACGATTCGCCCGGCGTTCATCACGGCTACGACGTCGCAGTCGGCCGCTTCGCCGACGTACTGCGTGGACACGATCAACGTCCGCCCGCCGTCGCGGAGCGTCTGGAAATGGCTCCAGAAGCGCTCGCGCAGGAGGGGGTCGACGCCAGCCGTCGGTTCGTCGAGAAGGAGGAGCTCTGGGTCGGGGACGAGGGCTTGTGCCAGCCCCAGCCGCCGCTGCATGCCACCGGAAGCCCGGCCCGCCAGCTTGGCGGCGTCGTCCCGCAGACCGACGAAGTCGAGCAGCTGGGCCAGCCGGCGCCGGCGACCCCGACGACGCACGCCGTAGAGCGATGCGGTGAAGCGCAGATTGTGGCGAATGGAGAGGTTCGGAAACAGCGCCGGCGTCTGGGGCAGATATCCGATCCGGGCTCGCTGGGACGGCGTGAAGTCGGTCGGCCTGGCGCCGAGAACGGAGATCTCGCCGCCGTCCGGTTCGACGATGCCGAGCAGAGCCCGCACCAGTGTCGTCTTGCCGCACCCGCTCGGGCCGATCAGCCCCACGATGGTGCCCGGCGCCACCGTCAAGTCGACACCGTCGAGCACGGTCTGGTTGCCGTACTTCCGCACGAGCCCGCGGCAGATGACGACGTCCATCGGCCGGCAGGGTTCCCTGCCGTGCCGAGGTCTAACCGTCGCCCTCGGCGGTCAGAAGTGGGGCGGCGAGCCCTCGGGCCACGGGAAGCACGACCCGAGAAACCCGTCGTGGGCGGCGTCGCGCTCGATTCCACCGTCCTCGAGCACCGTGTAGCGGGGATTGGCCGCCGTCACGCCGGTGACGCGGAACGGCTGGCCGCTGTCGTCGATGCGCATCGTGCCGGTCCGGCCGGCAGTGCTGAAGTCGAGAGCGAGCCGCCACTGCACGTCGTGCTCGAACGCGAGGGCTTGCACATGCAGTGTGAGCGGCTCGGTGCCGGACAGAGAGAACGACAACGGCGGTGGGAGCTCGACGAACTGGCCCGACGTGTCCCGTCCGCTCACCTTCATGGTGGGCGTCGAACCGTCCAGGCGCACTTCCAACAGCAGTTCCTCCGGCGGACCACCGCAGCCCTGCCCGGCCTGAGTGACGTGGACGCCCGAGCCGATCGAGGTGCGAGCGACGACCTCGATGCGCGCTCTCGTGACGACGACGGGCTGCTCGCTGCGGCCGGTGAGCACCACCTCGAGCTCGTTCACCCCCACGTCGACCGGGCCGTCGTTGGCGAGGGCCTCCCACGGCTCGCTCTTCTGGCGCCGGAGTTCGTCGGCGCGTTGGAGATCGGCCTCGTTGGGCTTCGTGAGCAGATAGCCGTTGATGTCCGCCTGCACCGTCGCCGTGAATGCCTCGCACGTCGTGGGCCCGCACTCCTCGGCGCCACCCCCGCTGGCCACCGTCCGCGCCGCCGTCGTAGAGGTCGTCACGATCACCGTGGGATTCGTGAGCACCGTCGGCCCGGCGCCGCCGCCACCGTCAGCGAGGTTCGACACGATCAGCCCGATAGCGGCGGCGACGGCGGTGATGAGTCCGCCGATGGCGGCGATCCACGCCGGGTTCTTCCACGCCGGCGGCTCGGTCGCCAGCTTGGGCTTCGTCGGGCGGGGCGCCACGAGCCATAGCGTCGCGCAACCACGGAGCGTGGGCTCCCTAGAACGCGAGCATCACCAGCTGCACCAGCCGCCAACCGAGGTAGACCACCAGCGCCACCACCATCAGCTTGAAGTGCCACGGCACCTTGGCCTTCTCGCCCGCCATCTTGCGCAGGTCGAGCGACTCCGCCGTCACCGGCCCGGCGGGCCGCTCGGGCGCCGCCACCACTCGGCCGCACGTCGGGCAGGTGCCCTCGGGCGGGAGCGACGAGTACGTCCAGTACTTCGAGCAGTCCTCACACCACGGCATCAGACTGGCGGCACTCCGTGGCGCTTGGCCACGGCTTGACGGTCGACGGGGTCGGCGGCGGCCAGCCGTCCGATGACCTCGTCGCGCAGGGCTTCGAACGGCACGACGGCGTCGATGACGAGCTCGGACGCCAGCCGCAGGAGGTCGACGTCGGCCTCGTACTCGGCGCGCCGCGCCGCCACGTACTCGTCACGCTCGAGGGGGTCTTCGAAGGCGGCGATCTTGTTGGCGTACACGGCGTTGACGGCCGCCTCGGGCCCCATGACGGCGATCTTGGCCGTGGGCAGGGCGATGGTGGCAACCGGGTCGAAGGCGGGCCCGCTCATGGCGTACAGCCCGGCGCCGTACGCCTTGCGGACGACGACGCACACCTTGGGCACAGTGGCGTCGGTGACGGCGCTGATCATCTTGGCGCCGTGGCGGATGATGCCCTGGCGCTCGACTTCGGTGCCGATCATGAAGCCGGGCACATCGGCGAGGAACACCAGGGGGACGTTGAAGGCGTCGCACAACCAGATGAAGCGGGCGCACTTGTCGGCCGAGTCGACGAACAGCACGCCGCCTTTGTGCATCGGGTTGTTGGCCACGATGCCGACGGCGTGGCCATCGAGGCGGCCGAACCCGATGATCACTTCGGGCGCCCACAGCGGCTTCACCTCGAAGAACGAGTCGGCGTCGACGAGGCCGGCGACCAGGCGGTGCATGTCGTAGCCGGCCGACTCTCTCTCCGGCACCACGGCCCGCGTGAGGGCGACGGCGGGCGCCTCGCCCGCCGTCTCCGGCGGCAGGTCGCGCCAGTTGCCGGGCAGGTAGGAGAACCAGCGCTTGGCCTGCTCGATGGCGTCGGCGTCGTCGACGGCGAGGTTGTCGCCGCAGCCCGACACCGTGGCGTGCATGCGCGCCCCGCCCATCTCCTCGAGGGTGACCCGCTCGCCGATGACTTCCTCGGCCATCCGCGGCGAGCCGAGGTACATCGAGGCGTTTCCCTCCACCATGAACACCACGTCGCAGAACGAGGGGATGTAGGCGCCGCCGGCGGCCGACGGTCCGAACAGGCAGCACACCTGCGGCACCTTGCCGGACAGGCGCGCCTGGTTGGCGAAGATGCGCCCGGCCCCGCGGCGGCCGGGGAACAACTCGACCTGGTCGGTGATGCGGGCACCGGCCGAGTCGACGAGCCAGAAGATCGGCACTTCGTGACGGAGGGCGTACTCGGTGAGGCGCACCATCTTCTCGACGGTGCGGGCGCCCCACGAGCCGGCCTTCACGGTGGGGTCGTTGGCCATCACGCAGACGGGACGGTCCTCCACCCGGCCCACGCCCGTGATCACCCCGTCGGCGGGCAGGTCCGGGGCGACGGCGTTGGCGAGCAGGCCGTCCTCCACGAAGGACTCCTTGTCGCACAGCAGCGCGATGCGGTCGCGCACGAACAGCTTGTGCTGGCGGGCGAGCTTGTCGGCCTCTTTGCGGAGGTTGCCGGAGCGGGCCCGCTCGGTGCGCTGCTCGAGATCGTCCATCGCCTCCCCCTACTCCGATCGGCGACGGACCCGCAGCTTGATCGGGACGGCGCCGAACCCGAAGCCTTCGCGCAGCTTGCGCTCGAGGTAGCGAAGGTACTGCGGTGGCAGGTCACGGTTCGCGAACAGCGTGAACGTGGGCGGGTCGTCGGCGCCCTGCAGGGCGTTGAGGACCCTGGCCCCTCCCGGAGCCGGCTGGGCGGCCTGGGCTTCGGCGATCAGCTTGTTGACGTCGCGGGTGGGAACTCGGCGGTGGTAGCGCTCGATGGCGTCAGCGAGGATGGGCAGGAGCTTGTGGACGCCGGCGCCGGTCTTGGCCGACACCTTCAGCACCGGGGCGTCGCCGATGAAATGCAAGCGGTGGGCCAGCTGGGAGGTGACGGCGGCCCGGGCCTCGGCGTCGGCGAGAAGGTCCCACTTGTTCAGCAGCACCACCACGGGGCACCCGGCGGCGTCGACGCGCTCGGCCAGCCGCTGATCTTGGCTCGTGACGCCTTCGGTGGCGTCGATCACGAGCAAGGCCACGTCGGCGTCGTCGATGGAGCGGAGGGCTCGCACCAGCGAGTAGTACTCGGGGCCGTCGTCGACGCGGCTCTTGCGCCGCATCCCGGCCGTGTCGACGAACCGGATCGGCCCGTCGGGCGTGTCGACGATGGTGTCGATGCTGTCGCGCGTCGTACCCGGCAGGTCGTGCACCACCGAGCGCTCCTCGCCGATGAGGCGGTTGAACAGCGTGCTCTTGCCCACGTTGGGCCGGCCGACGATGGCGACGGCGGGGATGCCGTCGCTGTCCCGTTCCTCGAGGGCGGGCGCGTCGATGTCGGCATCGGGGGCGGGCAGGACGGCGATCAAGTCGTCGAGCATGTCGCCCGTGCGCCGGCCGTGGAGGGCGCTCACGGGATAGGCGTCGCCCAGCCCGAGGGCGAGGAACTCCCAGGCCTCGCGCTCGCGCCGGTCGTTGTCGGCCTTGTTGGCGACGAGCAACACCGGCTTGCCAGTCTTGCGCAGCCACTCGGCCACGGCGGCGTCCCCGTCGGTGACGCCGACCGAGGCGTCCACGAGGAAGAGCACGGCATCGGCGTCGCGAACGCCCTTCTCGACCTGCCGGCTCACCCTGTCTTCGAGCTCGCTGCCCCCCGGCTGCCAGCCGCCCGTGTCGATCAGGCGGAAGCCGACGCCGAGCCAGTCGGCGTCCACCTCCTTGCGGTCGCGCGTGACGCCGGGCCGGTCCTCCACGATGGCGACCTGCTTGCCGAGGATGCGGTTGACGAGCGTGCTCTTGCCGACGTTGGGCCGGCCGACCACGGCGACGACAGGAAGGTCGCTCACGACAGCGCCTCCCGCAGGGCGATGCCGTCCGTCGCCACGACCTCGACGGGACGCGGCAGGTCGGCGACCGTGGTGCCGTCGAGGAAACGGCCCTCCGACAAGCAGACGTCGGGCAGCAGGTACCTGTGGCCGTCCGGCTCGGCGGCGAGCACCCGCTGGAGGTCGGCGCCGACCATGAGCCCCGTCACGGCGGTATTCCCGCCGAAGAACTCGTTGCGCACCGGGATGACCCGTACGTCGTCGCGACCGAGCGAGGCCACGAGCGGTGTGAGCACGCGCGCGCCGTACTCGCCGGTGAGTATGCCGACGGGCACCTCGACGGCGTCGAGGTGACGGTCTTCCACCGCAGGGGTGGATTTGTGTCTCGTCAACGTGGTGTCGGCGGCCGGGTTGCGCGGGGCGCGGTAGCCGGACGCCGGCGCGCCGTCGACCCAGGCGAAGAACCCGGAGGCCACGCCCGTCCGGGTTTCGACCCGCCCGAGGAACTCCTGCTCGAAGGTGCGGGCCATGCCGACGCCGTCCTCGTGCATGGGGAAGCCCTCGTACACGGCGGCGGCCGGGAAGGGCCGGTCGGCCAGGAGGTAGTACTCGTCGGCGGCGTGCACGACGCGCCGGCCCAGGGCTTCCAGGAAGACGGCCTGCCAGGCCTCGGCGGCGTCGACCACGGCCGCCGCTTCGGCGCGGGTGTGGGGCCGCATGTCGGGTTCGGTGTTGAACCGCGACACGCCCAGGGGAACCAGGCAGAGGGAGGCCAGCTCCGGGTACTCGTCGAGGACGCCGGCCAGCGTGTCCTCGAGCACGGCACCGTCGTTCACGCCCGGACACACCACGACCTGGCCGTGCACGGTGACGCCATGGTCGAGCAGCGCCCGCAGCCACCGGAGGCTGGTGCCGCCCCGCCGGTTGCGCAGCAGGGCGGCCCGGACGTCCGGGTCGGTGGCGTGGATGCTGACGTTCAAGGGCGACAGACCCTCGATCAGCACCCGCTCGAGGTCGGCCTCGGTGAAGCGGGTGAGCGTCGTGAAGTTGCCGTAGAGGAACGACAGCCGGTAGTCGTCGTCCTTCAGGTACAGCGAGCGGCGCAGCCCCGAGGGCAGCTGGTAGATGAAGCAGAAGGCACAGTGGTTGTCGCAGGTGCGCACCCGGTCGAACAGCGCCGACGACACCTCGGCGCCGAGCGCCTGGCCGTCGCGCTTGGCGACGGTGACGGGGATGCGCCGGCCGCCTCGCTGTACCTCGAGCTCGACGTCGGCGTCGTCGGCCAGCAGCTGCCACTGGATGACGTCGCGGGGGACCTGGCCGTTCAGGCTGAGGACTTCGTCGCCCACCGCTACGCCGGCGCGCGCCGCCGGCGAACCGGGCGCGACGGCGACGACTCGGGGCGGCGACATGCGCTCCAGGATACGGGCAGGTCATCGGTAGCCTCGGTCGTGATGGACGTCGACCGGGTGCTGCTGGCCTCCCCGCGCGGGTTCTGCGCCGGCGTGGAGATGGCCATCAAGGCGCTGGCGTGGATGGTGCGCGCCTTCGACCCGCCCGTGTACTGCTACCACGAGATCGTCCACAACCAGCTGGTGGTCGACCGTTTCCGGGAGCTCGGCGTGGTGTTCGTCGACGACATCGAGGAGGTCCCGCCGGGGCGGCCCATCATGCTGTCGGCCCACGGGTCGGCGCCGGAGGTGGTGGCGGCGGCCCGCGCCCGGGGCTCGTACGTCGTCGACTCGGTCTGCCCGCTCGTCACCAAGGTGCACCACGAGGTCCGGGTGCGGGTGGGCAAGGGCTACCGGGTGGTGTACGTCGGGCACGAGGGCCACGAGGAAGCCGTCGGCACGATGGCCGTGGCCCCGATGGCGATGCACCGGGTGGAATCGGTGGACGACGTCGCCGCCCTTCCCCCGTTCGAGGCGCCCGTCGCCCTGCTGGCCCAGACCACGCTGTCGCACCGCGACTGGGCCGACGTCCTGGAGGCCACCAGGGCGCGCTACCCGGGCATGTGGACGCCGGGCCGCAGTGATCTGTGCTTTGCCACCACCAACCGCCAGTCGGCGCTCATGGCGATGGCGTCGAGGTGCGACGCCGTCGTGGTGATCGGGTCGGCGAACTCCTCGAACACGATCGCCCTCGAGAAGCTGGCCCGAGGCGCCGGGTGCGGTCGGGTCTACCGCATCGATGCCGCCGAGCAGCTGCCCGGCGACCTCACCGGCACGGTGGGCGTGACAGCGGGAGCGTCGGCGCCCGAGGAGCTGGTCGAGGCGGTGATCGCCCGGCTCCGACCGCGCCACGGCGTCGACGTCGTCGACGTCACCGACGAGGACGAGTACTTCCCACCGCCGCGGAACATCCGCGAGCTGCAGGGTGCCATCGAGCAGGCCGTCACGGTGATGCTCGGCGGCACGTGCACTCCGGCCGCCATGGATGACCGCCAGCTGGCCGCCAGCGACGTCCTCGAGGCCCTGCGCGCCTAGCCCTCAACCGCCGATGTGGCGGCTTTACACCGTGTGGGTGGAAAAGCGCTACCTCGCGCCGAGGTCGGTATCAGTTCCGCGGAACGTCCTTCCAGGCGACCTCGCGGTCGACACGCACGTCGCCGGGCAGGCCGAGGACCCGTTCGCCGAGGATGTTGCGCATGACCTCCGACGTGCCGCCCTCGATCGAGTTGGCCCGGCTGCGCAGGAAGGCCTTCTGGACCGAGTCGGACGACATCGCCGTCTCGGGCCGCACCATCTCGTAGGAGCTGTACAGCAT
>JBKOXV010000011.1:0-27397 GCA_046725105.1 bacterium
GGTCGGCTCCGCCCGCTGGCCGCCGGCCGGGCGGCGCCGATCCACCTCCTGGGGCGGGTGGCCGACGACGACCTCCCGGCGCTGTACGGCTGCGCCGACGTCTTTGCCATGTGCTGCCGGACCCGGTGGGGCGGCCTCGAGCAGGAGGGGTTCGGCATCGTGTTCGTCGAGGCGGCGGCGTGCGGCGTGCCGCAGGTGGCCGGGGCCAGTGGCGGAGCCGCCGAAGCCGTGGCCGACGGGGAGACGGGTTTCGTCGTGCGCCACCCCGAGGACCCCGACGCCGTGGCCGTCGCCCTCGCCCGTCTCCTCGACGACGAGGCCCTGCGACTGCGCCTCGGTGCCGCGGCGCGGGAGCGGGCCGTGGCGGAATTCACCTACGACGCGTTGGCCGGGCGGCTGCAGTCGGCGCTGGACCTCCTGGCATGATCGTGGGTGTGAAGGGTCGCCGCATCATCCAAGCCGACATTGTCGGCACGGCGCTGTTCACCGTTGTCACTGTGGTCGAAGTGATCGTGATGGCCTGGATGCGTCAGGTCGCTGTCGCCGTCGATCTCGGGCTGTTCGCCATCGGGTGCGCCACGTTCCTCGGGGCCTACGCCATCGCCCTGAACCGCAGCCGCACCGACGAGATCGGGGTGGCGTCGCTGTACTTCCTCACGAACAAGGTCGCTCCCAATCCGGTCCGCCACCGGATGTGGACGGCCTTGGCCGTGCAGTGTGTCGTGGCCGTCACAGCGGCGTCCGTGCGTCCGTTCACCACGGCGGCGTTCAGCGTGCTCGTGCCGATGTTCGGCCTCGGCCTCAACGGGCTGTGGGCGGCGCGCCACGGCACCTTCGGAGCCCGCATCGTGGCGCCGGCGGCCACCGAGGAGCCCTCCGATAGGGAGGCAGACACAGAGATGGAGCAGAATGCCTCTCATGGCTGAGTCGGCGACCCAGACCATCACCGTCGAAGCGACGCCCGCACGCTGCTTCGCCGTGGCCACCGACTTCGAGCGCTATCCCGAGTGGGCGCACGACGTGAAGGAAGCGGTCGTGAAGAGCCGCGACGACGACGGCCGCGCCACCGACGTGGAGTTCCGGGCGTCGGCGCTCGGCCGCAGCACGCACTACACGCTGCACTACGACTACTCGGACTCACCCGAGCGGCTGTCGTGGAAGCTGGTCAAGGGCGACATCATGCGGGCGTGCGACGGCTCGTACCGGTTCACGGCGTCAGCCACCGACCCGAACGTCACCGACATCGTCTACGACCTGTCGATCGAGCTGGTGGTGCCGCTCCCCGGGTTCGTGAAGCGCCGGGCCGAGGTCCGCATCCTCAACACCGTCAAGGAGCTCAAGGCCCGCGCCGAGTCCTGACCGGCCGTCCCCCTCCCGGTTCACGCTGGTTCAACCACGCCTGAGGTGGTTCAGCGAGCGTGAAACGCAAAGGGGGGTCAACGGAAGGTGACGAAGGGGTTACGATCACGCATCGCCCCGCGGAGGAGGTTGGTGTGTGGCGACCATCACCGAGGACACGGTTCGGGCCCTGGCGGCGTTCCGGGGGACGCAAGCGCCCGTCACCACGTGCTACCTGGATGTCGACGGCCGTCACCTGACGACCCACGGTGACGTCCAGCGCCAGTTCGAGTTCCTCGTGAAACGGGCCGGCCTCAACGGCCACACCCACCCGTCCGTTGCCCGCGACGTCGGCCGGATGGAACGCCACGTGCGGGGCTACAAGCGGGCCCGGGCACGGGGCCTGGCCATGTTCTCGTGCTCGGCGCATGGTCTGTGGGAGGTGCACGAGCTGCCGCTGCCCGTCACCAGCCAGTTGCTGGTCAACGACGCCCCGTGTGTCCGCCAGCTCGAGGACGTGGTCGACCAGTTCGTCCGCCTCGGCGTGGTCGTCACCGATCGCCAGCGGGCCCGCGTGGTCGTGTACGAGCAGGACGAGGTGCTCGATCGCCTCGACGTCGTCGACCCACTCGAGCGCCAGGGCGGCGACACCCGCGGCGAGATGGTGAAGACGCGAGTGTCGAGCCAGCGGCACCAGCAGGCCCACCAGCACGTCAAGAACGCCGCCCAGCAGGCCTTCGACGTGTTCCAGCGGGTCCGGTTCGATCATCTTGTGATCGCCGCGCCGACGCCCGACGTGTTGAGCGACCTCGAGCAGGCGCTCCACCCGTACCTGCGCGAGCGTGTCGCCGACCGGGTGCAGCTGCCGATCGCCATCACCGACGAGCAGCTCCAGCGGGTGGTCCGCGACGCCGAAGCCAGCATCGAGCGCCGCACCGAAGCCGACCTCGTCGCCCGCCTGCGGGCCGGCCTCGGCACGAGATCGGGCGGTGTCAGCGGGCTGGCCGCCACCCTGCGAGCGCTCAGCGACCGCCGAGCCGAGCGGCTCCTCGTGTCGCGGGGCTACGCCGCCGAGGGCTGGCAATGCACCAGCTGCGGTGGGCTGGCCATGGTGGGCCGCAAGTGTCCGGCGTGCGGCGAGGCCATGCGCCACGTCGACGACGTCGTGGAGCAGGCCGTCGAGCTGGCGCTGGCCCACCACTGCCGGGTGAACGTGCTGGTGAACAACGCCGATCTCGACGTCCTGGGGCGCATCGGCGCTCTGCTGCGGTTCTGACGGCCTGATGGCCGAGCGGCGCGCCGCGGGCATCGACATCGGCGGCACCAAGTGCCTCGGGGTGGTGCTCGACCCGTCGGGCGCCGTCGTACGCGAGGACCGCCTACCGACGCCGCGCGGGGCCGACGCCTTGATCGACGTGCTGGGCGAACTGGCCGGCGTCCTGGCTCCGTACGACACGCTCGGCGTCGGGGCCGCCGGCTTGGTCACCCATGACGGCATCTGGAGGGCGGCGCCCAACGTCGTCGGCATCGCCGACCTTCCGATCGGCCGGCGATTGGGGGCGCGCGTCGGCCATCACGTCCATGTCGACAACGACGCCACCTGCGCCACGCTGGCCGAGTGGCGGCAGGGGGCCGCCGTCGGCGCGTCCGACGTCGTGCTGGTCACGCTGGGCACGGGCATCGGCGGCGGGCTCGTCGTCAACGGCCGCCTGGCGCGGGGCGTCAACGGCTTCGCCGGCGAGCCGGGGCACATGGTGGTCGATCCGAACGGGCCGCCGTGCGTGTGCGGACGGCGGGGATGCTGGGAGCGGTTCGCGTCCGGCTCGGGACTGGCGCGGCTCGCTCGCGAGGCGGCCGCCGGCGGGCGGCTGCGCCGCGTCGTCGGCCTGGCGAGCGACGATCCGGAAGCGGTGCGGGGCGAACACGTGCAGGCGGCGGCTCGCGAAGGAGACGTGGGCGCCCTGGCCGTGGTGGACGACTGGGCGTGGTGGGTCGCGCTCGGGCTCGTCAACCTGTCGAACCTGCTCGACCCGGAGGTGATCCTCATGGGAGGGGGACTGGCCACCGCCGCCGATCTCGTCCTCGAGCCGATCCGCGTGCACTTCGGCGAGCTGCTGTACGCGCCGTCGCACCGGCCCCATCCCCGCCTCGACATGACGAGCCTCGGCGAACACTCGGGCGCCATCGGCGCCGCCCTGCTGGCGTCGGCCGAGCGCTGATCCCGGCTACTCGCCGTAGCGCAGCTTCGAAGCGTCGATCTCGGCCCACGCCGCATCGCGGCCTTCGAAGCCCTGCGTCGTGGACGACTTGCCCGGCTCGAGCGCCTTGTACATGTCGAAGAAGTTCTCGATCTCGGCCAGCAGGCTCGGCGGAAGATCGGCCAGGTCCTGGGTGTGCTCCCATCGCGGCTCGGTGGGCGGGACGCACAGGATCTTGGCGTCGGGACCGGCCTCGTCCTGCATCCACATCACGCCTACAGGCCGGGCCTCGACCCACACGCCGGGGTAGGTCGGGTCCTCGAGCAGGACGAGGGCGTCGAGGGGGTCGCCGTCCTCTCCCAAGGTGCCGGGCAGGAAGCCGTAGTCGGCGGGATAGACGGTGGCCGAGAAGAGGCGCCGGTCGAGGAACACGTGGCCCGTGTCGTGGTCGATCTCGTACTTGTTGCGGCTCCCGCGGGGAATCTCGATCACGACGTGGATGCAACCTTCGCGGGGCGGCTTCATGCTCATCCATCATTACCTCGGCTCGCCGGGGGCGACGCCGGTACCGTGGTCGGCATGGAGTTCCGCCGGATCGTCGGCCTGCCGCCGTACGTCTTCACCATCATCAACAACCTGAAGATGGAGGCGCGGCGAGCCGGCACCGACGTGATCGACCTCGGCTTCGGCAATCCGGACATCCCGTCGCCCGCCATCGCCGTCGACAAGCTGGCCGAAGCGGCCCGGATCGCCCGCAACCACCGGTATTCCATGTCGAAGGGCCTGCCCAACCTGCGCCTGGCCGCCGCCCGCCTGTACGAGCGGAACTGGGGCGTCGTGCTCGATCCGGAGACCGAGATCACGAACACCATCGGGTCGAAGGAGGGTTTCAGCCACCTGATGTGGGTGCTGCTCCAGTCGGGCGACGCCGCCATCGTCCCGGCGCCCAGCTACCCGATCCACATCTACGGGCCGCTCTTCGCCGGCGCCGATCTGCGGCAGATCCCCATGCGCACCGACGCCGACTTCTTCGAGGGGCTCGAGACGGCGTGGACGATCGGCTGGCCCAAGCCGCGGGTACTCATCATCTCGTTCCCGCACAATCCCACCGGCGCCTGCGTCGACCTCGCCTTCATGCGGCGCGTCGTCGACTTCTGCCGCCGGCACGAGATGATCGTCGTGCACGACTTCGCCTACGCCGACATCGGGTTCGACGGCTACCGGCCGCCGTCGATCCTCCAGGCCGACGGGGCCAAGGAGTGCGCGGTCGAGCTGTACTCGCTCACCAAGAGCTTCTCCATGGCGGGCTGGCGGGTGGCGTTCCTGTCCGGCAACGCCGACGTCGTGGCGGCACTCGTGAAGCTCAAGACGTACCTCGACTACGGCACGTTCCAGCCCATCCAGATCGCCGCCACCGTCACGATGAACGAGGCGTCCGAGTACCCGGAAGAGGTGTGCTCGATCTACGAGAGCCGCCGCGACGCCCTGTGCGACGGGCTGGCGCGCATCGGGTGGGACATCCCCAAGCCGGGCGGCACCATGTTCGTGTGGGCGCCGGTCCCCGAGCCGTACGACGAGATGACCTCGGTGGAGTTCAGCTCGATGATGGTCCGCGACTGCGCCGTCGCCACCTCGCCGGGCGAGGGTTTCGGGCCGGGCGGCGAGCGGTTCGTGCGCTTCGCGCTCATCGAGAACGAGCAGCGGATCGCTCAAGCCATCCGCCACCTGCGGCGGGGCCTCACCAAGCTCTGAGCCCGTTCACGATTTCGTCACAGGGCGGTGACATGGCGTGACACCGCGGCGGATACGTTCACCGCGTGCACACCTACCTTGTGCGCGTCTGGCTGCCTGACCGGCCGGGCGCGCTGGGCCAGGTGGCGAGCCGGGTTGGTGCGGTGCGCGGCGACGTGGTCGGCATCGAGATCCTCGAGCGAGGCGCCGGGCGCGCCATCGACGAGCTCGTCGTGGCCCTGCCGGAGCCCGGCCTGGTCGACCTCCTCGTGGCCGAGGTGAGCCAGGTCGACGGCGTCGACGTGGAGGACGTGCGGGAGCTGGCCGCCAGCCGGCGGGATATGGGCCTGGCCGCGCTGGCGACGGCGGTGCGGCTGGTGGAGGCATCCGATCCGGACGCGGTGCTGCGGGCGTTGTGCGAGGAGACGCTGGCCGACTTCGAGGGGGACTGGGCGATGGCGCTGCGCCTCGAGCCGGTCGAAGCCGTCGTCGAGGTCGGTTCCGCGCCGACGGCGGGATGGGTGGCCGCCTTCGTGCACGGGTCACGGCACCTCGACGCCGACAAGACCGACGGATGCCCCGAGGACGTGGCGTGGGCCGATCTGCCGGCCGGCGGCCTGGCCCTGGCGGTCGGGCGCAAGGGCCGCCCGTTCCGGTGGCGTGAGCGCCGCCAGCTGGCTTCGCTGGCTCGCATCGCCGACCGCCGCCTCGCTGGCTAGCGAAGTTGGACGTCAGAGTGCCCCATGGGGCACTCAGATGTTCAACTTCCCGGATCGACCGGATCGACCGGGGCCCAGTGGCGGGCCCGCTCGACGGCGCGCTGCCACTGCGCGTAGGCGGCGTCGGCGGCGGTGCGGTCGGGGGCGGGATCGAACGAGGCGTCGAGTTGCCACTGGGCGGCGATCTCGTCGAGGGACGACCACACGCCCTCGGCCAGGCCGGCCAGATAGGCGGCGCCGATGGCCGTCGTCTCCTGGTGGCGGGGCCGGCTCACGGTGACGCCCAGCTGGTCGGCCTGCAGTTGCAGCAGCAGGTCCATCACCGTCGCCCCGCCGTCGACCCGCAGCGCCGTGACGTCGTGACCCGACGCCGCCGTCATCGCCTCGACCACGTCGCGGGTCTGGAAGACCATGGCGTCCACCACGGCCCGCGCCAGGTGGGCCCGGGTCGTGCCCCGGGTGATCCCGAGCACGGTGCCTCGGGCGTAGGCGTCCCAGTACGGGCTGCCCAAGCCGGTGAAGGCCGGCACCAGCACGACGCCGGCGCTGTCGGGTACCGACGCTGCCAGCGGGCCGACGTCGGCGGCCGCCCCGATCAGACCGAGGCCGTCGCGCAGCCACTGGATGGCCGCGCCGGTGACGAAGATGGCGCCCTCGAGGACGTAGGCCACACCGCCGTCGCCGAGCGTCCATCCCACCGACGTGAGCAGCCCCTCCACCGGCGGCGGGCAGGTGGCACCCACGTTCATCAGCACGAAGCTGCCGGTGCCGTAGGTGTTCTTCGTCATGCCGGGCGTCGTGCCGGCCTGGCCGAACAGTGCTGCCTGCTGATCGCCGGCGATCCCGGCGATCGGGACACCGGCGGCCAGCCCGCCCCCGCCGCCCACCGTCGTGCCGAACCGGCCGCTCGACGGCCGCACGTCGGCCAGCGTCGACAGCGGCACGCCGAGCACCTCGGCGAGCTCGGCGCTCCACGCCCGGCGGCCGATGTCGAACAACATCGTGCGGCTGGCGTTGGACGGGTCGGTGGCGAACACTTCGCCGCCGGTCAGGTGCCACAGCACCCACGAGTCGACAGTGCCGAGGGCGAGATCCGGCCCCGCCCGCACGCCCCCCTCTTCCAGCAGCCACGCCATCTTCGTCGCCGAGAAGTACGGGTCGAGCACCAGCCCGGTGGTCGAGCGCACGAGGGGCAGGTGGCCGGCGGCGGCCAGCTCCTCGCACCGGCCCGCCGTGCGCCGGTCCTGCCACACGATCGCTCGATGGAGCGGCCGCCCGGTGCGGCGGTCCCACGCCACGACCGTCTCACGCTGGTTCGTGATGCCGATGGCGGCGACGGGCTGGTCGATGGCATGCAGGACCTCGGCGAGCGTGGCGTCGAGGGCCGCGAGGATCTCGTCGGCATCGTGCTCGACCCGACCAGGCTGCGGGAAGTACTGCGGGAACTCTCGATACGCCATCGCCCGCACGGCGCCGCCCTCGTCGACGGCCAAGGTGCGTACACCTGTGGTGCCGGCGTCGATGGCGAGCACGATCCCCACGGCCGCCGGACGCTAGTTCCGGGGACGCAGACTGTCAGCGCCGGGTGGTCTTGGCCCGCCGATTGGTGGCGTTGGTGCGGCGGGTGGGAGCCGGCTTGGCCCGGGACGGGTCGACGGCGGCGCGGCCCTTGCCGCCCGACTTGGCCGCGGCGCGGGCGGCCCGGCGCTCGGCCGACGCGGCCGCCGCCGCCGCCCGTTCCTCGCGCGACTGGAACATCGGCGGGTTCCAGCCGAACTTCACCATGACGGCGGCCAGCAGGGCGTAGATCACGCCGCCGGCGACGACGCCCACCAGGAGACCGGCGTCGAACCCCTTGCCCAGCACCGAGAACAGCACCACCGCCACCACGGCGTACAGGACGAACGGCGTGAGCACCTTCTTCCACGGCACCCGTCGGGTCGAATCCCACGCCATTGCACGTACCGTACTGGGCGTGAGAGTCGGCGTGATGACGGGCGGCGGGGACTGCCCCGGCCTGAACGCCGTGATCCGCGCCATCGTTCGCAAGGGCGAGACCGTCTACGGCGACGAGATCCTCGGCTTCATCGACGCCTGGGAGGGCGTCATGCGCCGGGTCACGATGCCGCTCGATGTCCGGTCGCTGCGCGGCATGCTGCCTCGAGGCGGCACGTTGCTCGGGACCCGCCGGGGCAGCCCCTTCGAACACCCCGACGGCCTGTCGCTCGTGAAGGCGGCCTTCGAGGAGATGGGCCTCGACGCCCTGATCACGGTCGGCGGCAACGGCACGTTGACCGTGTCGCACATGCTGTGGGAGCAACTCGGGCTGCCCATCGTCGGTGTGCCCAAGACCATCGACAACGACATCGAGGGGACGCAGGTCACCTTCGGCTTCCACACGGCGGTCCAGATCGCCACCGACGCCATCGACCGTCTCCACACGACGGCCGAGAGCCACGACCGGGTGATGGTCGTCGAGGTCATGGGCCGTCACGCCGGCTGGATCGCCACCTACGCCGGCATCGCCGGCGGGGCCACCGTCATCCTCATCCCCGAGCGGCCCTTCGACATCGACGAGGTCTGCGACGTCCTCCGCCGCCGCCACGAGCGGGGTCGCTACGCGTCGATCGTGGTGGTTGCCGAGGGCGCCGAGCCGGCGGCCGGCACCCTCGACCTGCCCGAGCCCGAGATCGATCGCCACGGCCACGCGCGCCTGGGGGGCATCGGCTACCAGATCGCCCCGGAGATCGAGAGCCGCACCGGCTTCGACACCCGCGTCGTCATGCTCGGTCACGTGCAGCGGGGCGGCACGCCGTGCGCCTACGACCGGGTGCTCTCCACCCGCTACGGCCTGGCCGCCATCGACGCCGTCCACGCCCACGCGTGGGGCGAGATGGTGGTGTTCCGGGAGCAGCGCATCGAGCGGGCCGCCATGTCGGTGTGCGTGGGCCGCACGCGGCACCTCGACATGGCGATGTACAGCGACGTGGCCGAGGTGTTCTTCGGCTGATACCTCGCAGGTAATCGCCTGGCCGCGGGGCGGCCGGCAGGATGGAGGCATGACGACATACGGCGTGGGAATCCTCCAGGACGTGAAAATGGGACCGCCGATAGTGGAGTACCTCGAGCGCATCGACGCCACGCTGGCGACCTACGGCGGGCACTTCATCGTGCACGGGGGCCGGCCCGACATGCGCGAAGGCACGTCGCCGGGCACGTTGATCGTGATCGAGTTCCCGGACCGGGAATCGGCCGAGCAGTGGTACGCCTCGGACGCCTATCAGGCCATCCTGCCGCTCCGCACGGAGAACTCGATGAGCACGGTGTTCCTCATCGACGGCGTCGACCGCGACCACGTGGCGACCGACGTGCTGCGCTGACGGACGAACGCGCCTTTCGTGTACAAACGGGCGCATGCAGTTCCGAGAGGCGACGAGCGCCGACGCCGAGGCGATCGCTCGGCTGCACGCCGAGAGCTGGCGGAACAGCTACCGGGGGATCTATTCCGACGCCTATCTGGACGGCGACATATGCGCGGAGCGAGTCGGCGTCTGGACCAGGCAGCTGGTGCGGCCCCGTGCCGATCAGCACACGGTGCTCGCCGTTGAGGGTGGCGCCCTCCTAGGTTTCGTCCACACCCTGTTCGACGAGGACCCGACGTGGGGCGCGCTGGTCGACAACCTCCACGTCGCCGCCGGCTCGCAACGGCGTGGCCTCGGTCGCCGACTCATGGCCGAGAGCGCGGCAGCGACCATTGCCGCTCGGCCGGCCCGCGGCCTGTATCTCTGGGTTCTCGAGGCGAACGGCCGGGCGCGCGCCTTCTACGCCGCGTGCGGGGGGCAGGAGATCGAGCACGCCCCCGACGTGGCGCCCGATGGAACTTCGGTGGCCGGCATCCGCGTCGCCTGGTCCGACCCGAGCGTCCTCCTCGTCACCTGACAGGACCTACGACGCGATGTAGGCGTCGTAGAACATCGGCACCGTGTCGCGCGAGTAGACCAACCCCTTGACCGAGGCGTCGGTGGCCACGAACTCGATGCGGGTCGTGAGCACGGTCGACGGCACCGTCTCGTTCCAGACCTGCTGGATCTTCCCGAGGGCGGCGCGCTTCTGCGCTCGGTTGGTGGCCGCCTTCAACTCGTTGAGGGCGGCGTCCATCGCCGGGTTGGAGTAGCCGGTGCGGCTCCGCACGCTGCCGGTCTCGAACTGGTTGAGCCTGGCCCAGGGCGAGTCCTCGAAGATGCTGAGACCGGAGAAGCCGAGGTCGAAGTCCGGCTGCGTGAGCACTCGGGCGTTGGCCTCGTTGGTGGGCAGGCTCTCGACCGAGATGTCCATCCCGACCGCCTCCAGCATCGCCTCGATCGTGATCGCCTGCTCGACGGCCGACGGCACGTCGCTGCCGACCAGGCGCAGCTTGCCGTCCCAGCCGGCGGCCTTGGCTTCGGTTACCAGCGCCTTGGCCCGCTCGGGGTCGTAGGCGGGGCCTTCGATGCCCGGGTACATCGGGTCGTCCTTCCAGATGAGGGCCGAGCTCGGGAGGCCGGCGCCACTGTCGACCCGCTGGTTGATGATGTTCACGTCGATGGCGGCCGCCACCGCCTGGCGGATCCGGACGTCGGAGAGGGGCGACGTGGTGCCGCGAACGCCGTTGTTCAGCACCAGGTAGTTGGCCCCGTTGGCGATGTTCTCGTAGCCCTTCACGCCGGCCGCCTTGGCGTCGGCCACGACCTTCGGCTCGCTGATGAACGCCATCTGGAGCTCACCGTTCCGGAAGGCGTCGTACGTCCCCTGGCCGCCCCTGATGAAGGTGAAGCGCAGGTTCTCGATGCACACCGGACCGCCCCAGTAATCCGTCTTGGCCTTCATCACGATCTCCTCGTTCGGCGCGTACCGCACGAGCTCGTAGGGGCCCACGCCGGCACCCGTCGGATCGAGGTTGAAGGCCTCGGCGCCCTTGGCGTTCACGACGTTGGGGTTCACGATGCCGCCCGTGTCCTCGGCCAGCACGTAGGGGAACTGGCCGAACGGGCTCTTCAGCGTGAAGGTCATCGTCAGGGGGTCGACGATCGTCATCGAGGCCACTTCGGCCGCCAACCCGGCCGAGCTGACCCGCGCCTTCTGCATCCGCTCGACACTGAACTTCACCGCCTCCGTGGTCAACGGATCGCCGTTGCCGAACTTGACGCCGGGCCGCAGCTTCAGCGTCCATTGGGTGAGGTCGGCGTTCGGCGTGACCGACTCGGCCACGTGCGGCACGTACTCTCCGGTGGCAGGCACGTAGCGCAGCAGCGTGTCGTACAGCGCGCTCAGCTCGATACCGCCGGCGCTTCCCGACCCGAGGGCGATCGTGGGATCGAGACCGGCGATGGGCGTCAGGGTGCCCATCGAGAGCGACCCGCCCTTGCGGGCCTCGGTGCAACCTTCGCCCGCGGCCGCCGTGGTGGACGGAGCGGCGCCGGTCGTGGCGGCACCCGACGTGGCGGCCGCCGACGTCGCTGCGCCCGTGGTGGGAGCGGCGGTGGTGCCGCTCGAACCCTCGTCGTTGTCACCGCCGCACGCCGCCGCTGACGCGGACAGCACGGCGACCATCATCAAAGCCTTGGTGCTACGTCCCACTGTTCGTCCCCCTGCTTCCCCGAGATGCTTTCAACCGAACGTTCGGTCAACAGTACTCAAGGCTGACCGAGATGCGAACGCAACGGCGCCACCACGTCGGTGCCCAGGCGAACGATCTGATCGCGCACGTCGGCGGTG
Organism: bacterium; assembly: GCA_046725105.1. Lineage (GTDB taxonomy): Bacteria > Actinomycetota > Acidimicrobiia > Acidimicrobiales > Ilumatobacteraceae > DASXAI01. The sequence continues at coordinate 11,741 of JBKOXV010000011.1, forward strand.
GCCATGCCCGGCAGGTGGATGCGGATGTTCAGAGCATCGGCGCCGGTCTCGGCCATGAGGGCGGCCAACCGGTCGGCCAGCTCGTTGGGATCATCGCTGGCCAGCGTCTGGTCCTGCGCCATGGGCCGCTCGCTGGCACCGAAGCTCTGGTAGAAGCGACGCTGGCGCTCGATCAGCTCGGATTGCGCCGCGCCGATCCAGACCCGCCGGATGAGGACCTTGGGGGCGGTGCCGCCGGCGGCGTCGAACGCACGACAGATCGCCACGAGGCGCTCGACCGGTGACATGCCCTCGAGCAGGATGCCGGCGTCGCAGCGGGCCGCCCGGCGGGCGGCGGCGGGCGACACCGCCGCGCTGAGAACCGGCACGGGCGCGCTCGCGCAACGTTGGAAGGCCCGGTCGCCGTCGAGGCCGCGCAGGTCGCGCCCGCGCAGCATGTCGACCAAGCGCGGCAAGTCGGCCTTGAACCGGCTCACCGCCTCGGACAGGGGGACGTCCATGGCCTCGAAATCGAGGGGAAGGGCGCCGGCGGCCACGCCGACTCCGACGCGACCGGGATGGCGCGCCGCCAGCCATGCAATCTCCTCGGCCACGAGCGCCGTGGGCCGCAGTGGCAGCAGCAGTGGACACGGCGCCGCCCACCCGGTGTCGTTCTCCTCGAGGACGAAGGTGGCCATCTGGAGCGGGTTCGGGAGATAGCCCGGCGCCCCGCCGTGGTGCTCGCTCGTCATGACGCCGTCGAAGCCGTGCTGCAGGGCGAGTGACGCCTGGGCGCACAGCTCGGCCACCACGCCCGGCGCGTCGAGCTCGTTGTGCGGGTAGAGCCGGATCGAGATCGAGCCTGGGGCGAACGGCGCAGACGGTGGCATGAGCGCAGCACCGTAGTGCGGCGTCCGGATTGACACCGCGTCGATCGATTCCTAACGTGTTCCGTGTCGAAGCCAGGTCGGTCCGTATCACGGAACAGGGGGAGTCGCGTGCGTGATGAGTACCGCTTGATCTCGGGCGATTCGCACGTGAACGAACCACCGGACCTCTGGACGTCGCGGGTCACCGGCCGCTTCGCGGACCGCCTGCCGCACATGCAGCGTTTCGAGCAGGGCGACGCCTGGGTGCTCGAAGGCGCGCTCGATCCGATCAACTTCGGCAGCAACTGCAATGTCGGTCTCCCACCCGAAGAGCGTCCGGCCTGGATCACCTGGGATCGCGTGCGGCCGGGCGGCTACGACCCGCGTGCCCGCGTCAGCGAGCAGGAGCAGGACGGCGTCGACGCCGAGATCCTCTATCCGACTCCGCGGGTGTCGAACCAGCTGTTCTGGAACGTCGAGGACGTCGAGTTCCACTTGGTCTGCATTCGCACCTACAACGACTGGCTGTCCGAGTTCTGCTCGCACGCCCCCGACCGGCTCTGGGGCGTGGCGATGCTGCCCAACGTCGGCGCCGCTTGGGCTGTCGCCGAGCTCGAACGGGCGTCGGCCCTGCCCGGCCTGCGCGGGGCGATGATCGGCCAGTATCCCCACGGCGGCGGCGTGATGGCGCCCGACGACGACGGCCTCTGGGCGGCGGCCGAGGCCATGGAGATCCCCCTCTCCATCCACGTCGGGTTCGCCCTCACGCCCGCCGCCGACAAAGGACGCATGCAGCGGGTCCAGGCGTCGGGCGTCGTGCGGTTCACCGACGCCCCGATCCGAGTGGCGCAGTTCGTCGACAATGGCGTGTTCGATCGCTTCCCCCGCCTCCACCTCGTGCTGGTGGAGGTCGACTCGGGGTGGCTGCCCTACCTCCGGGAGCAGATGGACGACCGGTTCAAGCGCACTGCCGTCGCGGCCCGGCCTCCGATCGCCCGCCTTCCCGGCGACTACTTCGACACCAACATCTTCTCCACGTTCATCACCGACCGGTACGCGGTGAAGAACCGCCACGACATCGGCGTCACGCAGATGCTCTGGTCCAGCGACTACCCCCACAGCGGCGCCGACTGGCCGAACTCGTGGAAGACGATCGAGGAGCACTTCGCGGGCGTGGCGCCCGAGGAGAAGCAGGCCATCTTGGCGGGCAACGCCCTGCGGCTCTACGGCTCGCGCGCTGTCGCCACCGCGGGTCGCCAGACGTGAGCGACGACTCCGTCTCCTTCCTCTGCATCGGCTCGGTCGGCACCGGCTTCCTCGAGCCGTCGCTCGAGCGAGGCCTGGCGCTGAAGCCCGACTTCATCGGTGCCGATGCCGGCAGCGTCGACGGTGGGCCCAGCGCCCTCGCCGGCAACGGTGCCGGCTGGCCGGAGCAGGTGTACCAGCGCGACCTCGGGCTGCTCATAAGGGGAGCCAGGCGGGCGGGGATCCCCCTCCTCGTGGGGTCCTGCGCGACCTCCGGCCGGGACTGGGGCGTCGACCAGTTCGCCGACATCGCCCGGCGGGTGGCGAAGGAGGCGGGGGAGACGTTCACGATCGCCCGCATCTACGCCGAAGTATCGCCCGACCTCGTCATCGAGCGGATGCGCGCCGGGCGCATCCATCCCATCGATCCGGCACCGCCCTACGACGAGGACGCCGTCCGCCGCAGCCTTCGCATCGTGTCGGTGATGGGCGCCGAGCCGTTCCAGGAGGCGCTCGATCTGGGGGCCGACGTGGTGCTCGCCGGACGGGCCACCGACACCGCCATCTTCGCCGCCATCCCGCTGGCGCGCGGCTTCGATCCCGGGCTGGTCTGGCACGCCGGCAAGATCGCCGAGTGTGGCACCGCCTCGGCCGAGCCGCGCCGGCGCCTCGACGTGCTGCACATCGAGCTCGGCCGCGATTCCTTCGTCGTGCAACCCCTGGCCGACGACATCCGCTGCACACCCTTCAGCGTCGCCGCCCATCAGCTCCACGAGGTCGCTGATCCCTTCACCCTCGTCGAACCAGGGTGGATCACCGACATGTCGCAGGTGAAGTACGAGGCGGTCTCCGACCGGGCCGTGCGAGTGTCGGGCAGCACGGCCGAGGCCGCTCGTTACACGGTGAAGCTGGAAGGCGTCGAGTCGGTCGGCTGGCAGCGGATGTTCATGTTCGGCGTGCGCGACCCGACGATCCTCGCCGACCTCGATCGGTGGATGTCGGGAATCGATCGTGACATCGCCACCCGCTGTGAGGAGCTGGTCGGCCCGGGCGGGCTCGAGCAGTGCCAGGTCCATGTGCGCGTGTACGGCCGGGACGGGATCATGGGCCCCCGGGAGCCGATCAAGCGCTTCGAAGGACACGAGGCGTTCATCGTCGCCGACGTCACGGCGCCGACGCCGGAGATGTGCCAGGGCGCGACGAGCGTCATCTACTACGCCTTCTTCCACGCCAAGAGCCCGGGCTGGCGAGGGGGCACGACCGTCGCCCATCCGCTGGCCCGCTCGACGTTCGACGTCGGCGAGGTCTTCCGCTTCAACGTCCACCACGCCATGGAGGTCGACGACCCGCTCGAGACGTTCCGCATCGAGCTCGAGGAGGTCGGCTGATGGCGGGGAAGCTGCAGGATGTGCTGGCGTCGGCGCGCAGCAAGAACGCCGGTCCCTTCTCGATCACCGTCGACCTCTTCTTCACTGACGCCGACGTCTTCGCCGACGTCTGCCGGCGCCGGCTCATCCGTCCTGAACTGGTGGGCGAGCTCTACGGGTTGCCGGCCGACCAGGTGAAGGTCTTCGAGTTCGAGCCGGCGCTCGCCATCAAGGTCAGCTTCCCCCGGCTGGTACCGGGGGGCTCGCCGGGTGATGTCGACGTCGCCGGCGGCCAGCAGTTCGTGCCCTTGCTCGACATACCCATCTGAGGTTCCGACATCCACACGTTCTGGGGGGAGACATGATCCGACATCGACGGGCGGTATGCGGCACGCTGGCGGCGGTGGCGTTGCTGGTGGCGGCGTGCGGCGGCGACAACAGCGACGGGACGGCGGGTACGACGGCGGCGCCGGCCACCACGGCGGGACCGGCCTCGTCGGCCCCGGCCGCCTCGACCGCTTCGTCCGGTTCGGCCACGACCGGCGGGTCGGCCGGGTCGGAGGTCTGCACGACCGACAAGGTCGGCGGTGAGCTCACCGTCGGCCAGAGCAGCGACCTCCCCGGCCTGGACCCGACCGTCGTGACCGGGGCCAGCCGCGACAGCGGCGGCGCCGAGATGACGGCGATCTACGACACCTTGATGCGGGTGGATACGCAGACGTCCACCATCGTCCCCCAGGTGGCCGAGTCGCTGCAGCCCAATGCCGACAGCGCGGTGTGGACGCTCAAGTTGCGCAACGGTGTGAAGTTCGGCAACGGCGATCCGCTGAACGCCCAGGCGGTCATCGACAGCATCAACCGGTTCAAGGGCGCCAAGGTGGCGGCGGCGAACTTCCTGCCGCTCATCACGTCCATGCAGCCGGCCGACGACCTGACCGTCGTGTTCACGCTCAACGCGCCGTGGGGCGACTTCCCGTACTTCCTGGCCTCGGCGGGCGGGATGGTCGTGAACACCAAGGTGGTGGACGCCAAGGGGGCCGAGGCCTTCAACAAGGACGCCACCGGAGCCGGCGTCGGTGCCTACGAGCTGGTCCGGTACTCGCCGGGCGAGGAAGTCGTGATGAAGGGCAAGACCGACTACTACGGCGGGCCCGTGTGCGTGCAGTCGTTGCGGTTCGTGAAGATCGCCGACGACCAGGCCCGCTACGACGCGCTGAAGCTCGGCGAGATCGGCGCCACGGTGCTGTCCGGCGCCAAGGTGGTCGACGAGGCGAAGAACATCGACCATCGGCCGGGCCTCACCGGCTTCGGCAACGGGGACCAGTTGATGATCAACGTGCGGCCGGGCCATCCTGGCGCCGACGTGAAGGTGCGGGAGGCGGTCGCCGCCGCCATCGACATCGACACGCTCAACCAGCGGGTGAACGACGGCAAGGGCGTCGAGACGTCCGCCATCGTCCATCCGGGAACGGCGCTCTACACGTCCGGCATGGACGCGCCCAAGGCCGACCCGGCCAAGGCCAAGCAGCTCGTCACCGAGGCCAAGGCGGCGGGCTGGGACGGCAGCCTCAACCTTCTGTCCGGCGACACGCCGGACGGAGTCGAGCTCGGGATCACCGTCAAGGGCCTGCTCGAGGCGGCGGGGATGACCGTCACGGTCACGAACGTGCCGACCGCCGACCTCATCAAGCGGGTCATCACCGACAAGAACTTCGACGTCACGTCGTGGAGCCTCAACGTGCTCCCCGAGGCGCCGTGGTCGGGCATCGACCGGAACCTCCGCAGCGACAGCCCCACCAACCGCACCGGCTACGCCGACCCGAACTTCGACGCCGCCCTGGCCCAACTGCGCAAGGCCACGACCGTCGACCAGAAGAAGGCGGCGCTGGCCGAGGTGCAGAAGGTGTGGAACGCCACCGTCCCGGGAGTGATGTACCAGCAGGACGAGGAGTTCCTGACATGGGGCGACAAGGTGCACGGCGTGAAGCTCACGCGCGAAGGAGTCGCCATGTTCGACGACGTCTACGTCGACAAGTGACCGATGACGAAGCTCACTATCGTCCACGAACGAGAGGTCGAGCCGGCCCGCGACCACCCGGCTACCGGGCTCCGCTGGAGCAAGCTCCTCACCCCACCTGACTACCCGCTGTGGCTGTACCTCGCCGAGCTCGACGCGGGTGGGGAGATCACGTGGTCGCGCCACCACGGCGACGAGGCGGTGTACGTGTTCGCCGGCGAGCTCGACGTCGACGGCCGCCGATGCCCGGCGGGCGGGGCGGTGATCGTGGAGTCCGGCGTGCCGGCCACCGTGCGCGCCACGACGGCGACCCGCATCGGCCACTACGGAGCGCGCGACGGCGGCACACCCGCGACCGGCTCGTGCGTCCATGTCGTCGGACCCAAGGGCATCGCCACGTTCGGCGACCCGGCCACAGTGGCGGCGCGGTTCCTCGCCGACGCCGCCTGCCCGACATGCCGCCTGGCGCTGTTCGAGGTCACACGCGACCGTGAGCGGCCGGGCCGACCACACAGCCACAGCGCCGACGAGATCATCTTCATCACGGCCGGCACGATGGTGCTCGGCGCCCGTCAGCTTGGGCCGGGCACGGCCCTGTCGATTCCGGGCGGCGTGCGGTACGCCGAGGGGTCCGGCTCCGACGGCTGCGTGTTCCTGAACTACCGGCCCCAGGCCTCCGATCGCACCGACTACGTCAAGGGTGAGGCACCCGTCACCGCGCCGGAGCGGGCCGGCGCCGGATCTGGCGGGCGGCGCCAGGGCGACGTGGTCGACGTCGTGTTCGCATGAGGTGCGGGCCATGAGCAGACGCATCCGCACCGAGTCGGCCAATGACGCGAAGTCCGGGCGATCAGCCGACTCGTTCCAATCGAGGCGGGCAGCGTGAGCATCTCGCTGGCGCTCACCGGTGACACCATCCTCCAGCGTCGGGTGTCGGCGTGCACCGACGACGGCTTTCTCGCCGCCGTCGACCTCGTCCGGTCGGCCACGCTGGGCTTCACCAACCTCGAGGGGTGCATCCAGACCGGCGAGGACTGGCACGCCTACCTGGCCGGCAACGGCCGGGGTGCCACCTACATCCGCACGCCGCCCTTCGTCGGCGACGAGCTGACATGGATGGGCTTCGATCTCGTGTCGCTCGCGAACAACCACGCCGCCGATTTCGGTGAAGCCGGGGTCCTGACGACCATGAGCTACCTGGAGCGCTGGCCGGATCTCGTCGGCGCCGGCCTGGGCGCCACGCTGGCGGAGGCGTCGGCGGCCCGGTACGTGGAGACGGCCGACGGGGTAATGGCGCTCATCGCCGCCGCCGACTGGGGCCCGCGGGGCCTCGGCGACCTGTCGTTCCCCGTGCCCCTCGGTGCCCTCGCCGCTGACGCCGACCGGTACTACAAGGGTCGGCCGGGCCTGAACCTCCTGCGCTACGACTGCCGGTTCACCGTGCCGGCCGCCGCCGTCGACCAGCTGCGGTCGCTGAGCGAGCAAATGGGTTGGGAGGCGTCGAAGGCCATGCGCCGTGGCGGCGGCGGACGGGCCGAGCCGATGCCGTCGCCATCGCCGGCCTTCGACGAGGACGAGGCCGACGGCAGCTTCTACTTCATGGGCCGGTGCTTCGTGGCCGGCGACGAGCCCGGGTTCAAGACCATCGCGTACCAGGGTGACATCGACCGCATCGTGCGGGCGGTTCGGGAGGCGCGCCACCACGCCGATTGGGTCGTCGTGTCGCTGCACCAGCAGGGCGCCGGGCGTCGGCGCGACGAACCTCCCGACCACACCGTCGCCCTCGGGCGGGCGGCGGTGGCGGCCGGGGCCGACGTGTTCGTGGCCCACGGCGCCGGCCGGATCGGGGGCATCGAGCTCTTCGGCGAGTCAGGCGTGGCCGTCTACGGGCCAGGCAGCTTCGTCATCCACCTCGACCAGGTGAAGCAGCTGCCGTTGGAGATGATGGCGCGCTTCGGCTTCGGCTACGACGGCGAGGCCGGCGATCTGCTCGACCGGCGGGCGGCCAACGAGAGCCGGGCCGGGACGGAGGTCGGGGTGAGGAGCGAACCGGTGGTCTTCGGTGGCGCCGTCACCGTCGTGGAGTTGACGAAGCGCCGGCCCCCGCAGGTCGCCCTGCACCCGATCGAGTTGGTCGGTGCCTCTGAACGGCGGCACCTGAGCGGCTTGCCGCGACTGATCCCGTCCACGAGCGAGCAATGGGGCGCGGCGATGGCCGTACTCGATCGACGGTCCCGCTCGTTCGGCGCCTCGGTCGATCCGGCCGGGCGGGTCTCGGAGGGTCCGGCGTGAAGACGTTCGAGATCGTGCACCGCCAGGGCGCGTCGGCGACGACCCTCGCCGCCGCGCCGGGGGCCGAGGCATGGCGGGTGAGCCCAGTTGGCTATCCGCTGTGGATGGCGGAGGCGCGCCTCCCCGCCGGCGCTTCGTTGCAATGGCCCCACGCCCACGGCGAGGAGGCGATCTTCGTCCTCGCCGGCACTCTGGAGCTCGACGACGGCCGTTCGGCGTCGACGGGCAGCGCGCTGATCCTCGAGGCGGCGGCGTCGCCCGCGGCCGTAGCCGAGACCGACTCGGTCGTCCTCGCCATGGGCACCGACGGGGGACGGACGCCGAGCGGTGGGCCCGTCGGCACGGCGGCGCCCGGCGGGCGGCGTACCCACCTGATCGGGCCGGAGGGCATCGCCGTGTGGGCACGGGCGCCGAGCAAGCTCACCCGGTACTTCACCACGTCGACCTGCCCGACGTGCCGGCTCATGCTGATGTACTCCTCGAGCCAGGAGCGCTACGCGTCGGCGGTGCACAGTCACACCGCCGACGAGTTGATCCACGTGCTGCGGGGCCGGATACGAGTCGGCTCACAGTGGGCCGAGCCGGGCGACACCGTCGCCATTCCGGCCGACACCCGCTACCGGTTCCAGACCGACGAGGACGGCTACGGCTTTCTCAACTACCGCGCCGACGCGTGCTACTACATGGGGGTGGACGGCAGCCGGCTGCTCGAGGCGGGCGGCGGCGGCCAGTTCGTCTACACCGGCGACGGCGCCGACTACATCTCCGCCGACGCGTATGCCGCCGGGCCACCGGCCCCGCGGTAGAACTCATCGCACCCATGGCAGATGCGATGGCCAACGTGCTCACCGCGCTGCGAGTGCTCGAGGGGGTGAGCGACCACCAGCCGGTGGGCGTGAGCGAGCTTTCGCGGGAGCTGGGTGTGCCGAAGACCACGGTCCAGCGCGCCCTCGACACGCTGCAGGCCGGGGGCTGGCTGAACCGCAGCACCGACGGCGTGTGGACGCTGTCCCTCCGGTCGGCGGTGGTCGGCCGCCGGGCCGGGCAGCACCGAGCCGTCCGCGAGTTGGCTCGCCCGGTGATGCTGCGCCTGTCACAGGCAACGGACGAGGCCGTGCGGCTGTGGATGCCCCAGGGGCACAACGTCGTGCTCGTCGAGAGCATCGACAGCACCCAGCCGGTGCGCTCGGTGCACCCGAGCACGTTCAGCGGCACGTTGCCGATGCACGCCGCCGCGGCCGGCAAGTGCATCCTCGCCCTCCTCCCCGCGGCGGAGGTCGACGCCCTGCTCACGCCGCCGCTGCGCCGGCTCACGCCGTCGACGATCACCCATCCCGATCAGCTCCGGGCGCTGTTCACCGTCATCCGCAAGAAGGGGTTCGCCGAAGCCCACAACGAGTCGGCCGACGACGTCGGCGACATCGCCGCCGCCATCACGGCCGACGGCCGCCCCGTTGCCGCCATCGCCCTCAACGTGCCGAACCACCGGCTCACCAAGCGGCTCACCAGCAGTTACGGGCAGCTCCTCGTCGAAGCCGTCAGCCAGCTGTCCCTGTGATCGCTCCGGTCGATGACCCGTCGGTCGAGAGGTCGTCGAGCGGGAAGTGGCAGGCGACGAAATGACCGGGCGCGCGCTGCCGGATCACCGGTTCCTCCAGCGCGCACCGCTCCTGCGCGCGCGGGCAGCGGGTGCGGAACCGGCAGCCCGACGGCGGGTTGATCGGTGACGGCAGCTCGCCGGTGATCTCCTCGGTGTCGCGGCCGCGGCGGGGATCGGGCTCGGGGATCGAGTCGAGCAGCACCCTCGTGTAGGGATGGGCAGGGTTGGTGAACAACCCGTCGGGCGGAGCGACCTCGCAGATCTTGCCGAGGTACATCACGACGACGCGATCGCTCACGTGCTTCACGACGGCGAGGTCGTGGGCGATGAACAGCAACGTGAGCCCGTACCGGGCCTTCATGTCCTCGAGCAGGTTCAGGATCTGGGCCTGGACCGACACGTCGAGGGCGGACACCGGCTCGTCACAGATCAGGACCTTGGGCTCGATCACGACGGCGCGGGCGATGCAGATCCGCTGGCACTGGCCGCCCGAGAACTGGTGGGGCCGCCGGTTGCCGACCACGTCAGGGTCGAGACCGACGGCGTCGAGCACCTCGCTCACCTTGGCGGCCTGGTCGCCGTTGGCCGGGTTCCAGATCTTCAGTCCTTCGGCGACGATGTCCTTCACCTTGCGGCGCGGGTTCAGCGACGAGATCGGATCCTGGAAGATCATCTGCAGCTTCGTGCGGGTCCGGCGCAGATCGGCGTCCTCGAGGGTGGTGAGTTCCACGCCGTCGAGCATGACTGAACCGGCCGTCGGTTTGGGGAGCTGCATGACAGCCCGGCCCGTCGTCGACTTCCCACACCCGGACTCGCCCACGACGCCCACCGTCTCGCCGTGGAGGATGTCGAAGCTGACATCGGACACGGCGTGGACCTTCTGGCGGTTGCCGGCCGGGAACTCGACGACGAGGTGCTCGACGCGCAGCATCGCCTGGCCTGGGTCCCGCAGGTGCGCCGTGCCGCTGCCGGCCATCAGGCCCCCGCGACGGCGTCGACGGCGTCGACGGTGAGACCGGCCGCGGTGCGACCGGCGGCGCGGTTGTCCTCCCACGCCTGGGTGCCGAGCGAGGTGCCGACCGGGAACCAGCACTTGAACAGGTGATCGGAGTCGTCGTCGTCGGCCAGGGGTGGGTCCTCGGCGAGGCACTGATCCTGGGCGTAGCGGCAGCGGGGGGCGAAGCGGCACCCCGAGGGCAGCCGCACCATGTCCGGCGGCCGGCCTCCGATGGCGTCGAGGCGGACGTGGCTCGGCGTCTGGAGGCGAGGGATCGAGTGCAGGAGCGCCTCGGTGTAGGGGTGACGCAGATGATCGAACAGCGCCAACGTGCCGGCGGCCTCGACGATCTGCCCGGCGTACATGACGGCGACACGGTCGGCCTGGCCGGCCACCACCCCCAAATCGTGGGTGATCAGGATCATCGCCATGTGGTGATCCTGCTGGAGCAGGGCGAGGAGATCGAGAATCTGTTTCTGCACCGTGACGTCGAGGGCGGTGGTGGGTTCGTCGGCGATCAACAGGCGCGGCTCGCAGGACAGGGCGATGGCGATGGTGATCCGCTGGCGCATGCCGCCCGAGAGCTCGTGCGGGTACTGCTCCAATCGTCGCCTCGGTTCGGGGATCCTCACCTGGTTCATGAGATCGAGGGCCCGGTCGAGGGCCGCGCGCTTGCTGAGCCCGAGGTGGTAGCGGATGGACTCCGTCACCTGGGCCTCGATCCGCTTCACCGGGTTCAGCGACGTCATCGGGTCCTGGAAGATCATGGCGATCTCCTTGCCCCAGAAGTGCTTGGCCTCCCAGTCGGTGAGGGCGCGGACATCGCGGCCGTCGAACCGGACCGTGCCGCCGGGCGGCACGATGGCGTTGCCGGGCAGCAGGTTCATGATCGACCGGACGAGGACCGACTTGCCCGAGCCCGACTCGCCGACGATGCCCAGGGTGGCGCCGCGGTCGAGCGTGAGCGAGACGCCGTCGACGGCCCGCAGGACACCGCGCGGCGTGTCGAACCAGGTGCGAAGGTTGTCGATCTCGAGCAGCGGCCGCGGGGCGGCCGCCATGCTCTCGGCCCGAGGCCTCACGACTCGTTCTCCTCGTCGTCACGACGGTCCACGACGACCATCGTGTGGCTGAGCAGGTCGTGGAAGGTGCGGCGCCGAGACGTCACGAGTGCGGGCGCCGCCCAGGCCACGAGCACGACACCGGCCAGCCACAGCGGCCAGACGAGCAACGCCAGTCCCGGCCCGGCCCACCGGGTGAGCGAGCGGAGGAGCCCGGGTGCAGTCTCGGTGCCGACGCACACCACCTTGACGTGCCAGACGTCCTTCCCGGGCGTGCGGCCGTTGTTCCAGCGCATGAACACGGTCTCGTAGACGGCGGTGAGGAGGACGAACAGGACGGTGACGACGAAGGCTTCGCCCCACGGTGCCGGCGCCACGCGCTCGGAGAGTGCCGGGACGAACCACAGCACGTGCAGGACGGTGAGCGCCCACTGGACGAACAGGACGGTGGCGAGGTCGGTGGCGCGAGCCGCGCCGCGCCGCCAAAGCGCCGCCGGAGCGAGATCGACAGCGCCCGTGGCGCCCGTTGTCGCGGAAAACGCGATATCTGCCGACACGAGCGGGGATTTTGCGCTCACAAGGCGCTCCGGCGGGGGTCCCACATGCGGCGCGCCTTGTCGCCGATCTTGTTCAGCGCGAAGACCGAGGCGAAGAGAATGGTGCCGGGGATGAAGACCAGGTGCGGGTGCTTCTCGAAGTCCGACTGGCCGGCGGCGATCATGTTGCCCCACGTCGGCGTGGGTCGCTGGATACCGAGGCCGAGGAAGCTCAGCGACGCCTCGGCGACGATGAGGGCGGCGACGATGATGAAGCCGTACGAGATGAGTGGCAGGGCCACGTTGGGCAAGATCTCCCGGAAGATGATCCGCCGGTTGCGGCCGCCCAGGGCCTGGGCGGCGAGCACGAATTCACGCTGGGAGAACACCATCGTGTTGGCACGCGCCAGGCGGATGTACGTGGGGATGCCCAGCAGGGCCAGGGCCAGGGTGACGTTGGTGACGCTGGGCTTGAGGACGGCCACCATCCCGAGCAGCAGGATGAGCGGCGGGAAGGCGAGCATCGAGTCCGTGAGGAGGCCGATCGTGCCGTCGACCTTGCCCCGGTAGAAGCCGGCCAGCATGCCGATGACGCCGCCGATGGCCAGCCCGATGATCACGCCGCCGAGACCGACCGTGAGCGAGACACGCGCCCCGTAGATCACCCCGCCGAGGATGTCGAGCCCCTGGCGATCGGTTCCGAGCGGATGGGCCGAGAACAGATCCGGACGCAGCAGCGTCGGCTCGGTGAGGGTCTTCGACACGTCTTTGTACTCGGCGAGAGGAAGGAAGTTGGCGAAGACGGCGGAGAGGACCACCACCGCCAGCCACACCAGGGCGATCCAGAAGCCCGTCTCGAACTGCGGCCCGGCCGACGCCTTGCCGATGCGGTCGACGCCGTAGAAGACGAGCAGCGCGCCCCCGGCCGCCACGGCCACCCGCACGACGGCGGTGGCGTCGACGAGCACGGCCGTCGACACGATGAAGGCGAGGATCCCGAGGGCCAGCAGGACCACGCCGATGGCGACGGTGCGCCCGCGGTGCGAGATGCGCGGCGCCACCATCTCGGTCGGCTCGATGAGGGGGAGGGCCTCACCCCCGGCGACGGCCAGCGGCGCGGGCGAGCCGGAGAACGGGTCAGGTACGGCCACGGCGGATCCTCGGGTCGAGGTACGCGTAGGAGATGTCGATGACGGCGTTGATGGCGACGTAGAAGACCGCTATTACGAGGACGGCACCCTGGACGACGCGATAGTCCTTGGCACTCACGCTGTCGATGATGAGCGTCCCCATGCCCGGCAGGTTGAAGATCGCCTCCACGATGGCGGTGCCGCCGATGAGGCGCCCGAGGGCGACGCCGGCCACGGTGATGAGCGAGAACGACGACGGGCGCAAGGCGTCGCGGACGAGGATGCGGCGGGCGGGCATGCCCTTGGCCCGCGCCGACAGGATGTAGTCCTCCTGGAGCGTGGAGATGAGGTCACCGCGAAGGAGCCGCATGAAGATGGCGATCTCCACGAGCGCCAACGTGAGCGCTGGGAGAAAGGCGGAGCGCAGGTTCTCCAGCTTGCCCCGTTTGTCGGACCAGCGCACGAAACCCTGCCGGGGGAAGTCAGGGAAGTGGGCGAACAGCAGGTAGGCGGCGACGGCGATGAGCGCGCCGAGGCCGAGCCCGGTCAAGACGTGTTGGGCACGCGCCCGCCCGGGCGGATAGTGGCCGGTGTGACGAAGGGTGCGCCACACCAGCCAGGCCGTCAGCGCCAGCCCGCCGACCAGCAGGGGCCAGCGCACCAGGTCGGTGTTGAAGACGAACAGGAAGACGATGAGCAGGCCGCCGAGGAAGCTCGGGATGGAGATGGCACCGAAGGCGGCGCCGCTCGTGATGCGATCGAAGCGCCCGTTGGCGCGGTACGCGGCGAAAAGGGCGAGCGGTATGGCGACGAGCAACGACATCCCGATGGCGAGGATCGTGATCTCGAGCGTGACGGGGAGCCGGGACGCGATCATGTCGGAGACGTCCTGCACGGGCGGCTTCAGCGACCGGCCGAGGTCGCCGCGCAGCGTGCTGCCCAGCCAGTCGACGTAGCGCTCGACCAGGGGTTTGTTCAGGCCGAGCTCCTCCCGGACACGGGCGTACTGCTGGGGTGTCGCATCGGAGCCGAGGATGGAGACGGCCGGATCGCCCGGCACCAGCTCGAGGAGGAAGAACGCGGCCAGGCTGACGAGGAACAGCACCGGAACGAGGTGGACCAGCTTGAGCCCGATCGTTCGCAGCATGGACCCCCGACCTGCTCCTCAGTCGATGTACGCGTCGTGGAACGCCGGCGTGACCGCCCTGGTCCCGTCGCTCACGAACAGATCAGCCGACGCGATCATCGGGCTCCAAATGCGCTGGATGTGCGCCATCACGGCGTTCACGCCCGCGTGACTGCCCCATCGATGCCCCCTCGTTCTCTTTTCGCCTCGCCGAGCGTAAACGAGACGGATCATTCGAACAACCGGTTGGTGGAAAGTTCTGACGACGCGGGCTGGGGCAACGAGCCTCCGGTCAGGATTCGGCCCGCGCCGGGAGGACGGAGGCGGCGGTGGTCGCCGGTTCCGTGGTCACGACGGGTGGCGATTCGGTGGTCGACGGCGTGGGCGACGGAGCCGGTGGGTAGTCGGGCTGGCTGTCCGGGTTGAGCTCCGGATAGGCATACTGCGTGAGCGGCTCGCCGACGAGCTGCGCCGTGCCGTCGCCCCGCGGCCACCCCTGGGGCTGGCTCTCGACGAGGATCGTGACCCGCTGCACGCCGTCGATGCCGGTGGCGGTGAACACCACTTGGGCGACGGCGTTGATCTGGGCGGGGCCGCTGGCCTGAAAGAAGGCCTGGTTGAGGTTCACGACCAGGGTGCCGTCGGGCTGCTGGACGGGCGGCTCCAGCAGCTTGGTGTCGGGCGGGACGGCGGTGCGCCACTTGTTCAGCTGCTGCTCCTTGGCGGTGAGGCCGGTCAACAGCTCGGTGAGCAGCGCCGCGGGCGTGGACGCGACGTCGCGCCCCGCCGGCTGGAGACGATCCTCGCCGTTCGGTCCCTGCGACAGGAAGTACACCTTCGGGCCGTTCGGTGTGGCGGCCGCCTGTTCGGGCGCCTTGGTGTCGGCCAGCTGGAGCCGTTCGGTCTCGGCGATGTCGCGCGGCTGTCCGTCGGAGGGGATTCCGCACGCCGCCAGGAGGAGCGCCGCCGCCGTGACGGCCAGAGCCGTCCACACCGTGCGCACTACAGCTCCTCGGCCGGCAGTTCGATGATGAACCGGGCGCCGGGCTCGCCGTCGGTCCGGTCCTCCACCCACACCCGTCCGCCGTGCAGCCGGACGTGTTCGTCGACGAGCGCCAAGCCGAGGCCGGCGCCTTCCATCGAGCCCCGTCGGCCGGCGCCTCCGCCGCGCGAGAACCGCTCGAACACGAAGGGGCGTTCGTCGCGGGGCACGCCGGGGCCGTGATCGGACACCGAGATCCACACGTGGGCGACGGGGTCGGCGTCGCCGGGCGGTTCGTTGACCTCGACCTCGACGCCGACGGTCGGGTCCTCCTCGGCGCCGGCGGCGGGAGCGCCGTGGATCCGGGCGTTGTCGATGAGGTTGGCGATCACGCGCGCCAGGCGCCGCTTGTCGGCCTTGATGATCAGCAGCTCGGCCTTCTCGCTCACCTTCACC
>JBKOXV010000049.1:0-12671 GCA_046725105.1 bacterium
CGGCGGTCTCGGACGCGGGTCGCCGCGGTTATAGGGCGCGGATGTCGGACTGTGAGCAACCTGTGGACAGCCGCCGTTCGGTGCGTCTCGCCTGCTGCTCGGCGTCCCGTTGACGGCTCAACTGACGGTCAAGCGTTTCCGGCGCTCGAGGTCCGCGTCCGCGCCGGATCCGTCGTTCGGTCGCGCTCGTCGAGCGATGATCGCCGAGTCGTGCTTGCTGCCGCGAGCGGGGTTGACCCGCACGCAACGGACATGCGTCCTGTCGCCGCACCGAATCCAATTGACGACGCGCACCTGGTAGGACATCGCCGCCACCGCTTTGCATGTTCTCGGTGGGCGTAGCGGTCGACGGCGCGGTGGGCCTCGATGGCTGCAGACGCGATGAGGAATTGATGGTCAGAGTCGGGTACGGATGCCGTCGAGGATCGTTCGCACGGCCTGATCGGCGATGGCGTCGACGCTTCGGCGGCCGGCGAGCGCGGACCATTCGGCGATCCAGTTCATCGCCCCGAAGGCGAGCATGCGGGTGACGAAGAGGTCGGTGTCGGCGCTGATGTCGCCAGCTTGCTGGGCTGCTTCGAGGAGCTGCTGCCAGTAGGCGCCGTAGCGCCGCTGGTCGCGCTGGTGGTCCTGGGCGACGGCGGGTGGGACCTGGGCGACGATGCGCGCCTGGGCCGAGGCGTAGGCGCTGATCTGCAGGATCGACATCGTGTGGGCGCGGATCGCGGCGGCCACGCGCTCGATCGGTGTGGCGTCGCCGGGCAGCGCGTCGATGGCGGCCCGGACGTGGTCGAAGGAGGTCTCGATGCCGCGATGGAGAATCTCGGCGACGAGGTCCTCACGCGAGCCGAAGTGGTAGTAGAGGCTGCCCGCCTTCATCCCGGCCCGGTCGGCGATGTCGCTCAGCCGCGCCAGGTAGCCCTGTTCGCTGAATACCTCGGCGGCGGCGTCGAGGATGCGCGCCCGCGTGCGGTCGGCTTTCGTCTCTCGTTGCACGGCCTGGCGATCTTCGCGCGTGCCCCGGTCAGCCTCCCGGTCGGCATCGGGCTCCGTGTGGACATCGACCATGTTTCTAATCTACCTTTGAAAAGGTGAGGGTGCCGCCGAGTGAGGAGTGGTCGTGGATCTCGGGCTGAAGGGCCGGGTCGCGGTCGTGACCGGGGGGGCGTCGAACATCGGCCGGGCGATCAGCCAGGTGCTCGCGGCCGAGGGGGCGTACGTCACGATCTTCGACCGTGACGAGGAGATGGCCAAGCGCACGACGGCCGAGATCGGCGACGCCGGCGGTGCCGCCGCCCTGTACGCCGTCGACCTCACCGACACCGCGGCGACGCAGGCGGCGGTGGACGCCGTGGAGGCCGATGTCGGTCCGATCGCAGTCCTGGTGAACAACGTCGGCTGGAACGGCAAGGCGGCGTTCTTCCTCGACATCCCGCCGGAGCGCTGGGAGCAGGCGTACCGGTTGAACATGTTCCCGACGCTGAATGCCACGCGGGCTGTGCTGCCCGGCATGGTCGAGCGGCGTGATGGTGCGATCGTGTCGATCGCCAGCGACGCTGGGTTCGGCGAGTTCCGGATGGGTGACTACGGCCCGATGAAGGCCGGCGTGATGGCGTTCGCTCGGATCATCGCCAAGGAGTACGGCCGTTACGGTGTGCGGTCGAACACCGTGTGTCCGGGGTTGGTGATCCCCGAGCCGGACTCGATCGGCGCTGGGAGCCTGTGGCAGTCCGAGATCGGCTTCGGCGACAAGCAGATCGCCGACATGGAGAGGGCGACGCCGTTGCGCCGCCGCCCCGAAGCCGGCGATGTCGCCGCCGCCGTGGCCTGGCTGGCGTCCGAGCCGGCGCGGATGCTGACCGGGCAGGTCCTCAGTGTGTCCGGCGGCTTCAACATGCCCCGCTGAGCAAGGGATACGGAAGGAGCGACAGGTGCGTCACGAACGACAGGTCGAGCTGTTGCGCCGGCTGCACGGCGTCGATGCTCCGCGGCCAGGACCCCTTGGCCCGGCGAGCATGCACAACCCGGCAAGCGCGTACACGTCCAGTGGTCGGTTCGAGGCCGAGCGTCGCGTGCTCTTCCACTCCCAGCCGCTGCTGGTGGCGCTCTCCTGCGAGCTGGGTGCACCGGGCTCGTACGTCACCGCCACGAACGGCGCCGTCCCCCTCGCGGTCATCCGCCAGCCTGACGGCACCGTCCGCGGGTTCGTCAACATCTGTCGCCACCGCGGCTCGACACTGCTCACCGCACCCGCCGGCGAGGGGCTGCGCTCGATCCGCTGCCCGTACCACGCGTGGACCTACGGCCTCGACGGCTGCCTGCGCGCGTTCCCCGGTGCCGAGGCCGGCTTCGACGACGTGGACAAGGCGACCCACGGGCTGATCGAGATCCCGACGGCCGAGGACCTCGGGCTGGTGTTTGCGATCGCCGACCCGGACGCCGCATCGTTCACCGTCGCCGACGCGCTGCACGGCGCCGGCGACGAGATCGTCGACTTCGCCATCGGCGACTACCGCCACGTCGACAGCCGCGAGCACGAGTGGGCCGTCAACTGGAAGCTCATCATCGACACGTTCACCGAGCCGTACCACATCCCCTGGCTGCACAAGGACTCGATCGCCCCGTACTACCTGTTCGACCGCTGGATCAACGACTCCTACGGCCGCCATCAGCGCTTCATCGGGTGCCGGAGATCCGTGCTCGGCGAGTTCGACAAGCCGAGCGAGGACGACTGGGAGCTGCTCCCCCACGCCACGCTGCAGTACCTGCTCGTCCCCAACGCCGTCCTGACCCACCAGGTCGACCATCTCGAGTTGTGGCGGCTCGTCCCGCTGGCCGTCGACCGCACGCTGGTCCGCACCTCGGTGTACGCACCGCCCGACGCTTCCCGCGACCCCGAGTACTACGTCAAGAACCTCGACATCCTGGTGGGCGTCACCAACACCGAGGACTTCCCGATGCAGGAGCAGGTGCAACGCAACCTCGCCTCCGGCGCGATGCCCGAGCTCGTCTACGGCAAGATGGAACCCGCGCTTGCCGCGTACCACGCCGCGATCAACGAGCAACTCGCGGGTCGCCACAAGGGGTGGGCGAGTCCGGTGTCGGGCTGAGCGGCGTCGAGTGCACCTCGACCTGAGCGCACAGCCGCGCGCGGTCTAGAGGCCTTCGAACGTCGGAGCGCGCTTGGCGATGACTGCGGCGAGCCCTTCGTGCGCGTCGCGGGTGCCCGACAGCTCCGACACCGTCCGGGACTCCTCCGGTAGGCGCTCGTCGACTCCGGCGCCGAGGCCATCCCAGATCAGGCGCTTCGTGGCGGCGAGCGCCAACGTCGCGCCCGACGCCAGCCGTTCGGCGATGCCACGTGCCTCCACCAGCAGCTCGTCGTCGGCGACGACCCGGGTGATGAGCCCGATGTCGAGCGCCTCGGCCGCGGTGAGCGTCGGGTTCAAGAGGGCGATCTCCAACGCCTTGCGCAGGCCCACCAGCTTCGCCAGCGTGACGCTGCCGCCGGCGTCGGGTGCCATGCCGACCCGGGTGGCGCCGAGCAGGAAGCGGGCCGACTCGGCCGCCACCACGATGTCGGACGCGCAGACGAGGCCGAACCCGCCGCCGCCGGCGGCGAACCCGTGCACGGCGGTGACGACGGGTGCCTTGAGGTGGACGATCGTCGCGGCCACGTTGCCGAGCCACGTCGTCGCCTCGCGCAGGTACTCGGGCAACGCCTCGCCCTTGGCGGCGAACGTCGTGACGTCACCGCCGGCGCAGAAGTGGGGTCCCGCCCCGCTGAGCAGCACCGCCCGCACCCGCGGGTGGCCGTGCACGGTGAGCAGCGCGTGGTGCAGGTCGCGCAGCAGCGGCACGTCCATCCCGTTGGCGGCGTCGGGTCGGTCGAGCAGGACGTGGGCGACATGGCCGTCGAGCGTCACGCGGACGTGGCGGTCGGCGACGAGCTCGGTGCCGCTCACTGGTGCACCATCGCCCTGTGAGTGACCGCGGTCAAGCCGAGCGGCGTGGTGCACCAGTGAGCCTTCGGCGTCGTAACACCATTCGCTCGCTCGAAGACTCGCTCGCTCATCCCTCGCTCCGCGCGGCGGCCGGCTCGAGCTCGACGAGCGCGCCGTCGGCGATCTGGGCGCGAAGGGCGAACTTCTGCACCTTGCCCGAACCAGTGAGCGGGAACTGCGCGGCGAGGAGCCACCTGGTGGGAACCTTGTGCCGGGCGAGCACCTGCCGGCAGTGGTCGCGCAGCGCCTCCACGTCGGGCACCTGGTCGCCGGCCGGCCGGACGACGGCGGCGACGACCTCGCCCCAGCGTTCGTCGGGCGCGCCGACGACGGCGACATCGGCGATGTCGGGGTGGGTCATCAGCACCTCCTCGATCTCGCGGGGGTAGACGTTCTCGCCGCCGCGGATGATCACGTCCTTCAGGCGGCCGGTGATCGTGACGTACCCGCGGTCGTCCATCGTGCCGAGGTCACCGGTGCGCAGCCAGCCGTCGGCCGTCAACGTCGCCGCCGTCGCGTCCGGCAGATCGAAGTACTCGATCATCGTCGAGAACCCGCGTGCCCACAGCTCCCCCTGCTCGCCGATCGGGGCGAGCGCGCCGTCGTCCGGGTTGACCACCTGCAGCTCGACGCCGGGAAGCGGGGTGCCGACCGTCGTCGCCTTGTCCTCGGCGGCGTCGCCGGGGAGCACCATCGTGACGACCGGCGACAGCTCGGTCTGGCCGTACAGGTTGATGAACGAGGCGCCGAAGCCACGCTCCATGCGCCGGATGAGCTCGGTGAGCACGGGCGCGCCGCCGCCGATGAGCGTCCGTACCTGCTGCGTGCGGGCGGCGAGCTCGGGGTGCTCGAGGAGGGCGAGGAACACGGTCGGGACGGCGCCGAAGGCGTCGGCACCCTCCTCGTCGCACAGTTGCAGAGTGACGCCGGGGTCGAACGCCGACACCAGAACCAGGGTGCCGCGGACGCTGATCGGCCCGAGCACGCCGATGCAGCACGCGGCGGTGTGGAACAGCGGCAGCGGCGTGAGGTACACCGAGCCGGGTCCGATGCCGGCCCGCTCGAACGTCAGGCGGGCGACGTTGGTGACGCCGCGGTGGCGCAGCAGGGCACCCTTCGGGACCCCGGTCGTCCCCGACGTGTACTGCAGCTGCACGGCGTCGTCGGGGCTGACAGCAGCCAGCGGCACCGACGCGTCACCCGCCGCGACGAGCTCGTCGAGCGAGGTGAGCGGCATCGTCAGGGCGAGGTCGGGCAGGTCCGGGGCGACGCCGGCGACGATGTCGCTGAGCGAGGCGCCGCGGAACTCGTCGTCGTGGAGGATCAGGCGGCAGCGGCTCTGCTCGAACGCGTAGCGCGCCTCGGTGGCGGTCAGCGCCGGGTTGACGGTCACCAGCGTGACCCCGGCGAGCGCCGCGCCGAGCTCGACGAGCAACCACTCGGGGGAGTTCGCCGCCCAGATCGCGACCCGCTCGCCAGGCGCCACGCGGGCCGCCAGTCCGTGGGCGACCGCTGTCGCCTCGTCGAGCAGCTGCCGGTAGGTCCAGCGGCGGCGCCCCGGGTCGGCGATACCCTCGACGAGCGCCACCGTGTCGGGGGCGTCCGCCGCGGCGTCGGCGAGCAACCCACCGACCGTGGACTCCCGAACCTGGTGGCCGTCACGCGCCGGCCAGTAGGACGTCGTCAGCACCATCGCGCTCCTCTTCGTTCGACTCAGATCAGAAACCCGAGGGTCGTCAGCGGCCGGTCGTTGTCGACCAGGCGCACGGTCTTGCGCGCCATCCGCAGGTCACCCTCGACGCGCCGCAGCACGTAGTCGACTCGACCCGCCCACGGGTGCAGCCCGCCCGCTCGCGACTCGTAGAGGACCAACGTGGCGGTGACGCCGAGGTCGATGCCGTCGTCGGCGGTGACTTCGATGTTGGCGAGGACACGCACCAGGCGGGACGGCGGGGCCTGGGCGAAGCGGCGGCCGGACTCGAGCTGCCGGACGCGGGTCGCGATGCGCGAGCGGTTGTCGAACAGGACCGACATCTGCCGGGTCGGGTCGATGTCATCTCCGTTCGCCGGTATCCAGTAGAGCGCGTCGTCGGTCCACAGCGCGTCCCAGTCGGCGTATCGGTGCTCGTCGCACAGCCGCGCTTCGCGGTAGACGAACTGCTCGACGGCGCGCAGCACATCGACGTCGAGCACCGTCACGGCGCCGGCTCCATCAACGACCGGTAGTGGCGCCAGATCGCCCGCTGCGGCAGCTCGTCGGTGATGTCAGCGATCGTCATCCCGTCGGCGTCGAGCCGCTCACGGTGCAGCCCTCGTTCGATCACCAGCCACTCCGGGGCGCAGGCGTGCACGCCGCGCTGGTTGCGCTCGTACATCTCCGAGTCGTCGGCAAGCAGGAACCCAGCCGGTCCGACCGAGCCGATCGTCTGTTGCAGCATCCGGCGGTTGAGGTCGTCGCAGCCTGGGAACTGCAGCGCCGTCACGTGCTGGATCGTCTCGTCGACGGTGACCGGCTGGATGACGAACACCTGGATCTCGGCCAGGAACAGGTTGGGGAACACCATCACGTGGGGCAAGCCGTCGACGAGGATCTGGCGCGCCGACTCCCCGTACGCGTCGTGCATCTGGGCGATGTAGCCGGGCACCCGTTCCGGGCTGGTGCCGAACCACCCCAGCGGTTGGTCGAGACGGCGGAACTCCGGACGCAGGTCGTCCTCGGTGTGGCCGTTGCCGAGGTCTCGGGACACGGCGATGGAGCGCTCGGTGTAGAGATCGCCGATTCCGCTGTCGGCAACGCCGAAGATCGACGCGTGGACGAACGAGGGGTGGTAGCCGTCGGTCTCGTTCTCGACGAGCATCTTCCAGTTCGCCCGGACGCGGTGCTGCAGCCACCCGGCGGTCAGCGCGACCTCACCCGTCGGCGACAGCCGCACGACGCGGTCGAACACCTCGACGGCACGGCCGAGGTGCTCCGAGAGGGACGGTCCGCCGGCGGCGAAGGACCCGAACACGAATCCGTGGACCTCGTCGACCCGAGCCACCTCGGCCAGGCCGAGATCGGCCTTGCGCTCGCGCCCGCCATAGCCGGCGCTGAACGGATAACCGAGCAGCTGGCCGGTGTTGGAGAATGTCCAGCCGTGGTAGGGGCAGCGGAACGTCGTCGTGTTGCCGGTGGCGGCGTCGCATACCTGGTTCGCGCGGTGGGGACAACGGTTGAGCAGCAAGCGGACCTGGCCGTCGCGCCCGCGCACCATGATGACCTGTTGCGGGCCCATCGGCTTGAGCACGAAGTCGCCCGGCTCCGGGACCTCGCTGGTGTGACCGACGAACAGCCACGTGCGGTACCAGATGTGCTCCAGCTCGGCCGCCCAGATCTCGGGGTCGGTGTACAGCGAGCCGTGCACGCGCGCCGGCTCGATCAGGGCGTCCCAGTCGATCGTCACCGCGCTGCCTCCTCTACCGCACGGGCGACGAGACGGAACTTCTGCACCTTGCCCGTCGGCGTCGTCGGCAGGTCGGCGGCGTCGATGACGCGGATCTGCTTGGGCACCTTGAAGCGGGCCAGCTTCTCGCGGCACAGGCCGAGCAGCTCGTCGGCGTCGATGGAAGCACCGGGCTCTACGACGATCCAGGCGCAGCCGATCTCACCCCAGCGCTCGTCGGGAATGCCGGCGACGTAGGCCTGGCTGACTCCCGGGTGGGCGGTCAGCAGCTCCTCGACCTCCTTCGGCATGACCAGCTCGCCGCCACTCTTGTACAGCTCCTTCGTGCGGCCGGTCACCTGCAGCGAGCCGTCGTCGAGGATCCGCCCGACGTCACCGGAGTGCAGCCAGCCGTCCCGGACGGCTGCCGCGGTCTCCACCGGCTTGCCCCAGAACTCGCGCAGGTGGGTCGGCCCGCGCGAGACGAGCTCGCCCTCCGCGCCGGCCGGGAGCGCCTCGCCGGACACCGGATCGGCGGTGCGGTACTCGCAGAGATCGCCGTTCGGCAGGCCCGCGGTCCCGGCCAGCTTGATCCGCCCGACGGTGGTGGCGTGCAGTTCGAGCGGATCCTCCGGGCGTGTCAAGGTCATCGCCCCGCCGCACTCGGTCATCCCGTATCCGGTCGTGATCTCCGTGATGCCGAGGCGATCGCCCACCCGCTCCCACACCCACACCGGTGCCGGTGCAGCGCCCGACAGGATCGCCGTCAACGACGAGACGTCGGCCGTGTCGAGGTCGGGGTGCTCGAGGATGGCGACGGTCATCGTCGGCACGCACAAGATGTCGTCGGCTCGGTGACGCTCGATGCCGCCGAGGTAGGCCGCCGGGTCGAACGTCGGCTGCAAGACGACCGCGCCGCCGACGAACATCGCCGCCAGCAGCCCCTCGAGGTAGCCGAACATGTGGTAGCAGGGCAGCGAGAACAGGATCCGCCGCCGGTCCTGGAACGCCCGCGTCAAGGCCGACGCGTAGGCGGTGCGCAACACGTTGTCGTGGGTGTGGACAACCCCTTTCGGCGAGCCGGTCGTGCCCGAGGTGTAGAGGATGTCCGCCGGCTCGTCCGGCCGCCGTGCCGCCCGCCCCGCCGTGGCGCCCCTCGCGGCCTCGCCGGCCGCCGCCAGGTCGTCGAGCGTCGGCACCCCGGCGCGCCCCGTCCCCGTGGTCGGGACCAGGATGACGTCGAGCAGATCCGGAAGCTCGTCGGTGGGGCCCTGCTCCCAGCCCGGCGCGATATCGTCGAGGAGCCCGACGTGGTCGATGCCGGCGAACCCCGTCATCGTCACGAGCGTCCGGCAGCGCGATTGGCCGAGCACGTAGGCGAGCTCATCGCGCCGGTAGAGGAAGTTCAGCGGCACCGCCACCGCGCCGGCTCGGGCCACGGCGAACTTCAGCGGCACGAACTCGGGGTAGTTCGCCAGCACGATGCCGACGTGATCGCCCGGCCGGACGCCGCGGGAGACGAGACCGTCGGCCAGGGCGGTCGACCACTCGTCGACCTCGCGATAGGTCAGCGTGCGCTCGTCGGTCAGCACGAGCGGACGGCCGGCGAACTCGGCCGCCGTGTCGGCGAGGAACCGGCTCAGCGTCCGCGGCTCCCACACTGGGAACCGTGCCGTCAACGCGGATCGGCGCTCCTCCAGTTTGGTCGTGGCCATCGAGCCCTCCTTCGCGTTCGCACCGGATCATACATGCTGTCCGGACACAGTGTCCGATCGAGCGAGTGTCATCCACTGGTGCAGTAGAGCGTCCTCCAGACGATCTGGGCGTAGGCGTCCACGAGGCGCTCGACCTCAGCATCGGAGGCCGTCCGCACCAGCTGGTGCAGACCCCGCTCCGCCATCCACGTCAACCACGCGGCGGTCTGCGCCGCCGGCAGCGACGGGTCGACGAACCCACCCCGCTGACCGACCCGGATGTGCCGGCGCAGACCGGCGACGTTTTCGTCCATCATCGACGTGACCAGGTCGCGGACCGCCGGGTCGTACGCGGCCGCGTCGTACACCGCGGCCATCAGCGTCGTGTGCGGCCGGTAGGTCGCCACGATCCCGGCGAGCACCTCCCGCACCCGATCGAGCGACGGGGCGGCGTCGATCGCCCACCACGCCGCGGCCGAGTCGCGGAGCTCCCGGGTGATCTCCGCGAACCAGGCCCGTAACAGGTCGCCCTTGTCCTCGAAGTACACGTAGAACGTGGACCGCGCGATCCCTGCCTCCGCGACCAACCGCTCGACGCTCAGCCCGGTGAAGCTCTCGCCCTCACCGACGAGCCGCTCGACCGCCGCCAGCAGCCGGGTCCGCATCTGGTCACGTCGCCGGTCCCGCTGCTGCTGCACGCGGCGGGTGACGGAGGGCATCGAGCCGGGATGGTACCGATCACCCCACCGCCTGGCACGGCCGGGCCAGGGCGTGGCGCCGCGACGAGGCGGTCAACGCCACTGCGTTCCCACGCGGAGCTGGTTCCACGGCACGTTCTTGTCGACGGACGGTTCGGCGGGCAATCCGAGCACGCGGTCAGCGATCAGGTTGCGCTGGATCTCGTCGGTGCCGACCATGATCGACATCGAGGGGCTCACCAGCACTAGCTTCTGCACGATACCGCCGAGCGGTGCGTCCGACCTGTGCAACATGCCGTGCGCCCCTTCGAGTTGGATCGCCAGCTCCCGCAAGGCGATCGTGACCCGCCCCGACAGCAGCTTCATCGTCGACGCGTCCAGGCCGCGGGCATCTGCCCGCGCCCGCGCGGCACGGGCCCGCAGGCCGCAGAAGCGCACCACCTCGACCAACGTGTGCACCTGGGCGACCCGCTGGCGCACGACGGGATCGGTGGCGCCTCCGAAGGTGTCGAGCAGCGTGTCGATCAGCGCCGTCGCGCCCGAGCCGGTCACCATCGCCCCCCGCTGCCGGCCGGCTCGCTCGGCGTCGGCGGTCACACCGGCGGGCTGATCGAGCGGCAGCAGCTTGTTCTCGGCCATGCCGCCGCCGCCGCCTCCACTCGGGCTGATGACCGTGCGTTCGAGGGCGAGGGCCTCCTTGGTGAGCTCCCACCCGCGGCCGACCTCGCCGACCACATCGTCGACGTGCACGCGCGCATCGGTCAGGAACACCTCGCTGAACGTGGCGTCACCGGCCATCGTGCGCAGCGGACGCGCTTCGACGCCCGGTTGGCCCATGTCGAGGATGAAGCAGGTCAGACCGCGCTGTTTGGCCGCCGCGGTGTCGGTGCGGGCGGCGAGCAGACCCCACCGCGCCATCGGTGCGCCCGATGACCACACCTTCTGGCCGTTGACCACCCATTCGTCGCCGTCTCGCGCCGCCCGGGTGGCGAGGCTGGCCAGATCCGATCCCGCGCCCGGTTCGCTGAACAACTCGCACCACACCGCCTGACCGGTGAGCGTCGGCAGGATGCAACGCTCCTTCTGCTTCTCGGACCCGTGGGCGAGCAGCAGCGGAACGATCGCCTTGACGCCGAGCGTCATCGGCGCCGCCGCCGCGCCCGCCCGCCGGCGCTCCTCGTCGACGACCGCCACGGCAGCACGGGGAAGACCCTTGCCGAACCACCCCTCCGGTAGGCCGGGAAAGCCCCACCCCGACGAGACCAGGAGTGTCCACCATTCACCCAGCGGCCGGTCGCGATCCCAGTTCGACGCGAACCACGCGCGCGCCAGTGCCCGGACACCGTCGAGGTCGACCGCCTCCGAGCCGTCAGCGAGCCGAGCAGCCATCGGCCGTCACGGCAGCAGACCGACGGGCACCGGGGCCTCGCTCGCGGGGTGTTCGTGCGGCACGGCCCGCTCGTGGCCCGAGCGTGGTGCGTATTGCACGCCGAGATCTCCGCCGACGTCGCGAGCCTGCAGCGTGGGTAGAACCTCCCGGGCGAACAGGTCGAAGTTGGCTCGAGCCTCGTCAGGCGGCATCGCGCCGAACGACAACGTGGTGAGGACCCCGCCAGCGTCGAGCAGGTCGACGTAGTCCGTCAGCTTGGCCGTCACCTCGTCCGGCGTACCCCACACCTGCAGGTCGGCCAGGAACGCGTTGAACTTGTCCAACCCGTGCTTGGCGATGTTCTTCGACAGACCGGCGTAATACTCGTACCCCTCGATCTCGGCGAAGGCCATGTTCGAGAAGTCGTAGTGCTCCACGGTCGAGCGGGCGTAGCGCTGCAGATATACCTCACGCATGTGCCGCGCGTGATCCCGGTCGTGGCTCACGCCGACGAACACGCACAGGATCGGCTTGCTGGCCTCCTCGCCGTTCAACTCGAGATAGCGCTCCCGGTACGTGGCCAGCTCGGCCTCGACCGTCTCCCACGGCTTCTGCGCGATCACCATCAAGCCGACGCCGAGACGGGCCATCAGATCCATCGACTGCGGCGAGATCGCTGAGGCGAACGTGCGCCGCTTGAACGTCGCCAGCGGGCGCGGCCGGATCTCTGTGCGCGGCTGCTGGTACAGCTCGCCGTCGTACTCGATGACGCCGGTCTCGAGGGCGTTGACGATCGCCTCGGTGTACTCCGTGAACCGGCGACGGGACTCGCCCATCTCCGTGCGGAAACCGTCGAACTCGATGCGGCCCAAGCCTCGTCCGATGCCGAGCACCGCCCGGCCGTTGGACAGATGGTCGAGGAGCATGAAGTTCTCGACCACGCGCACCGGGTCGTGCCACGGCAGCACGGTCACCATCGTGCCCAACTTGACCCGGCTCGTCTGGCCGGCGACCCACGACAGGAACTGCGGCACGTTGGGCGTGAGCTGGTAGTCCGAGAAGTGGTGCTCGGGCGTCCACACCGAGTCGAACCCGGCGTCCTCGGCTGCCCGCGCCAGCGCCAGTTCGTGTTGGAACATCTCGGCGTCGGTCATGTGACCGTCGAGGTTCTGGAAGATGAGGCTCAACCCGGCGTGCATGGCGCCACCATATTCTAAAGTCGATTTGGAAATCAAGACGGAGCGGCCCGCGCGCGGACGTCAGCGGTGGAGTGACCGAGGCCTCCGATTCGAAAGGCGCTCGGGGCGGCCGCGAACCCATCGGTGCTTGCGTGCGCTAGCGCGCCCTACTCGGCGTTCGGCGTTGTCTGTGCCTCGCGTGCGGCTTCTCAAGTGATCGCTCGACGTCGATGCCGACGTGGGGCCTGGCGTACCGAACAACCGGACGGGATGTTCGGTAGTGCCACGGACCCGGCGTTCGAGGAG